>JAZROM010000101.1:0-3245 GCA_045648745.1 Acutalibacteraceae bacterium
TGTTCTGCCGCAAGAGCATTTTTCGTAATTGAGTGAGCAGATATCTCTTGTTCTGTAACGGATAAGCGGGAAGCCTTCCTTTGTGATTGTTGTGAATACAAGCTCACCCGAACTGCCTGCAGGAAGCACCTCACCCGTATCGGGATCGATGATTTCGGGAATGAACATATCCTCACAGACGTGCATACCGCACTGATGCTCACATTCGTAAGAAACACCGGGTCCCATAATCTCTGAAAGGCCGTAGATGTCGTATGCTTTAATGCCGAGTTTATCTTCGATAGCGTGACGCATCTCTTCTGTCCACGGCTCAGCACCGAAGATACCTGCCTTGAGCTTGATATCATCAAGCTGACCTGCTTCTTCGATTGCTTCTGCAAGGTACATTGCATACGAGGGAGTGCAGCACAGACAGGTTGCACCGAAGTCCACCATTGTCTGAATCTGGTTTGCAGTATTACCTGAAGAAATAGGAATAACTGTTGCACCAATCTTTGTTGCACCACCGTGCGCACCGAGACCGCCTGTGAAAAGACCGTAACCGTAAGCGACCTGAACAAAATCAGTATTATCAAGTCCGATTGCAGTCATCATACGTGCAACACAGTTGTCCCACTTTTCAAGGTCGTTACGGGTGTAACCGACAACGATTTTTTTGCCCGTTGTACCGCTTGAAGCGTGAACACGAACGATGTTTTCCATCGGCTCTGCAAAGAGTCCGTACGGATAGTAGTCTCTTAAATCCTGTTTATATGAAAACGGAAGTTTATGTAAATCTTCAATTCCGTGAATATCCGAAGGTTTAAGTCCGAGCTCGTCCATTCTGTTTCTAAAGAGTTCAACTCGCTCGTACATTCTGTTTACCTGCCACACGAGACGCTCTGACTGAAGTTTTTCGAGCTGTTCACGCGGCATAGATTCGATTTCCTGTTGCCACATTGCCATTTGAATCACCTGTTTTCTTTGCTAAAAAATGCTTATCAGGAGTGTGTAAAATACACACTCCTGTTCAATTTAGAATAAGCCTGAAATTACGCCGTTTTCATCAACGTCGATTTTCTCGGCTGCCGGTACTTTGGGAAGTCCGGGCATTGTCATAATGTCACCTGTAAGTACAACGATGAAGCCTGCACCTGCAGAAACCTTGACATTCTTGATTGTTACTGTGAAGTTCTCGGGCGCACCGAGCTTTGTCGGGTCATCAGAGAAGCTGTACTGTGTTTTTGCAACACAGATGGGAAGATTTTCGAAGCCAAGCTCTTTGAGAGTTTCAATCTGCTTCTTCGCAGCAGGAAGAATACTGATACCGTTACCGCCGTATACACGCTTAACGATTGCTTCGATTTTATCTTCAATTGAGCCTTCAAGCTCGTAAGAGAATGAGAAATCATTTTCTTTTTCGCAGAGTGCAACAACCTCTCTTGCGAGGTCCTCGCCACCCTTACCGCCTTCAGCCCAGACATTGGAAAGAACAACATTTACGCCGAGGTCCTTGCATTTATCAATGATAAACTCAATTTCCTTATCTGTATCAGTCGGGAAGCGGTTAACTGCAACAACGCAGGGAAGTTTATATACATTTGTGATATTCGAAACATGACGCAGAAGATTCGGCACACCTTTCTCAAGCGCTTCGATGTTTTCTGAGCCGAGCTCTGTCTTAGCAAGACCGCCGTGCATCTTAAGTGCACGTACAGTTGCAACCATTACGACTGCTGACGGCTTGAGACCTGCATAACGGCACTTGATATCAAGGAATTTTTCAGCACCAAGATCAGCACCGAAGCCTGCCTCCGTAACAGCGTAATCGCCCAGACGCATAGCCATACGTGTTGCGATAACTGAGTTACAACCGTGTGCAATGTTAGCGAACGGACCACCGTGTACAAATGCGGGTGTGCCTTCAAGAGTCTGAACAAGGTTCGGCTTGATAGCATCCTTGAGGAGTGCTGTCATTGCACCGACTGACTTAAGATCACCTGCTGTTACGGGTTTACCGTCAAATGAATAGCCAACGATGATTTTACCAAGTCTTTCCTTAAGATCAGTCACAGATGTTGCGAGACAAAAGACAGCCATAATTTCAGATGCAACAGTGATATCAAAACCGTCTTCACGAGGAACACCGTTAACCTTGCCGCCAAGACCGTCAACAACGTTACGAAGCTGTCTGTCGTTCATATCAACGCAACGCTTCCATGTGATACGACGTGTATCAATACCGAGTGCATTACCCTGATGGATATGGTTGTCGAGCATAGCAGCAAGAAGATTGTTTGCTGCACCGATTGCATGGAAGTCACCTGTGAAATGAAGGTTGATATCTTCCATAGGAACAACCTGTGCATATCCGCCACCTGCTGCACCACCCTTGACACCGAAAACGGGGCCGAGTGACGGCTCACGGAGAGCAACCATTACGTTCTTGCCGATACGGCGAAGACCGTCGGCAAGACCGATTGTAGTAGTTGTTTTGCCCTCACCAGCCGGTGTGGGAGTGATTGCAGTAACGAGGATGAGTTTGCCCTCTTTTTTCTCTGATTCATTAAGCAGAGCATAGTCAACCTTTGCCTTGTATCTGCCGTACTGCTCAATGTATTTGTCATCTATATTTGCGGTTTTTGCGATTTCAGTAATGGGTTTCATCTGACACTGCTGTGCGATTTCAATATCTGTTAAGTATCCCATTTTATTCGCTCCTCTTATTTAAAATATTTAACGGCAGAAGAGAACATCTGCATATCATATTCACCGTAAACGTTCTTATAAAGACCGTAGCCGATACGCTCGGAGTGAGCCATCTTACCGAATACACGTCCGTCAGGTGATGTGATACCCTCGATTGCTGACATAGAGTTGTTCGGGTTGAAGTGAACATCATCTGTTACATTGCCGTTAAGGTCAACATACTGTGTAGCAATCTGTCCGTTTGCAGCAAGCTCCTTGATGAGCTCTTCACTTGCAAGGAAACGGCCTTCACCGTGTGAAATAGGCACATTGTAGATGTCGCCGACCTTTGTTCCTGCAAGCCACGGAGACTTATTGGATGCAATACGTGTTCTTACCATTCTTGACTGGTGACGTGCGATTGTGTTGAATGTAAGAGTCGGGCAGTTTTCGTCTGTGTCGATAATCTTACCGTAAGGTACAAGACCAAGCTTGATAAGAGCCTGGAAGCCGTTACAGATACCGCACATAAGACCGTCGCGGTTTTCAAGAAGATCTGTTACGCCATCCTTGATAGC
>JAZROM010000102.1:0-2382 GCA_045648745.1 Acutalibacteraceae bacterium
GTCAGAGAGTAATCAAAAAAGACGGCGCAGCAAGACTGCCCGACGGTACGCTGGCAGGCAGCAGCACAAATCTTTTTGACGAATTCAAGAATCTTATTTCTTTCGGTATTCCTGTTAAACAGGCAATAAAATCCGTCACAATCAACCCTGCAAAAGCAATCGGCGCCGACAAAATCACAGGCTCAATTGAGGAAGGTAAGAATGCAGATTTAGTTGTTCTTTCCGACGATTTTTCAACCATAGAATGCGTTTATATTAAGGGCAAAAAGATTAATTGAAAGTTATCTTGCATTATATAATATTATATGTAATTAATATACATTATAATATGCAATATAATATACAGTAATGGCAAAGAGCTTTACAGCAAAACGTTGTAAAGCTCTTTAACTTGCAGATGTGGAAAACTCGGTGGAAAAAGTGGAAAACTCAGCTTTTATTTCTCAAAACAGCATTAAAACCGTAAAGTTATTCACTTTACGGTTATTTTTTTCGAATTTTTAAAATGAATTTATACATTTTTTGCGTATATTTGTGTGAATAATTTTTGCAAGAACCGTTAACATTTCCTTCATATTTTCAAAATTGATTGCTTATACCCTCTTCAGATCAACATAGCAAAAAACCAAATTAAATGCACGGATTTTATGCTCCGAGCACGACAAAAACCCCGACTTTCCGGAGAAAGCCGGGGCATTTTTATGTCAGATTATTCAATTGGCATTATCAGAGAGTAACTTCACTTGTTGAGTGTGAAAGCTGATTGATTTCATCTCTGAATGTGTAGTGGCTAACGATGATTGAAACGTCAGCGCCGTCTACCATACCGTCATGGTTTGCGTCAGCTGCTTCATAAACTGCGGAGCCCATGTCACTGCTGTTTGCGCTTTCGATAGCCATGTAGTATTCAAGGTAAGATGCGTCTGTACCGTCAACACGAGCGTCACCGTTAAGGTCACCGTAAACAACTGCAAAGTATCTGAACTTTTCTGAGTTGTTAACACGGCCTGTGTAGTAAGAACCTGTACCCATACCACGACCTGAAGGTGTGATAGCGATTGTGTTACCAACGCTTGAGTCAAGAGTCATACCAACAAGCTCGATAAGTTCCATTACAGCACCAACGCCTTCTTCAAGACCGAATACCTGACCAACGATACGGTTGTTAACGTTGGATGTTTCAAGAATTGAAACCTTGTTGCCGTTGCCTGTTGTGTTTGTTGATGAGGGAAGGATTGTGGGAGCGGTCTTATAGATAAGAAGACCGATTGCCTGGTTAAGTGTAGCAGCCATAACGTCTACTTCACCCTGACGCTCTGCGTCGTAGGACTTATCATCTCTCATGGTCTTTGATTCGTTAAGAATATTGATGAGGTTGTTAAGACCTGTTTCTTCAACGCCGTAAGTTGCGTCATATGTGAGATCGTCGTTGATGATTGAATCTGCAATCTGGATGAAGGAGATAAGCTGAGTCTTATCGGCATCACCCTGATACTGGATAAGTGAGTAATAAGCTTCAAGGATTGCATAGAATGCTTCAGTAACCTGACCCTGTGTAAATCCTGTGCCGAGGGTTGCAGCGGATGCTGCGTTAACGAGAGCCTGACCGTAGTCATATGCTCTTCTGAACTTATCGTATGAAGATGAGGTGTAAACCTTAACTTCCATGGGAAGACCTGTTGAAGCATCGATACCTGAACCGAGCTTGAGGTTTCTCTTGTTGGTTGTGGAGTTTACATATGCATGGTTTGTGTGACCAAGAATCCAGCTGAGCATTGTGGTTTCAAGACGGCGAGCTCTGTCTGCTTCAGCAAGCTCATGTCTGTAACCAATGTTATCCATTACGCTGTAAAGGCTTCTTCTGTTTGAGTAGAGTGCCTTAGCATACTGCTCATACATATTGTAAATCTTAATCTGAAGATTCTGAGCTTCGGACTTTTCCTTAGTATTACCGAGAGCCTTACGGGATGCATAGTCAACAGGAACAACCGATACGCCGTCGATAAGAGTAAGGTTGCTGAAGAGATCAGCGAATGCCTTATGCTTGATAGTACCCTGAGCAGTACCGTCTTCAAAAGTCTCAAGTGTAAATGTGAAGCCGTAGCCTGCGCAGAAATCATTGATTGTCTGGATTTCAGCAGCTGTGAGGTTACTCCAGTTCTTTGCGCCGTGGAAAGAACCGTTTTCATCAGCTGTGATATCGAATGCAAGAGAATTAAGAGCTACTCTTACAACCATTTCGGCTTCCATTGTTGAGAATGTGCGGTCATGTTCGGGATCTGCTGCATATTCCGCTGCAAGAGCGAGCTGCTCGAAGTTTGCAGCTGTGAGAGCGTTTTCATGACTACCGCCCATGTAAACGGTTGTGTACTGCTGGTTGGG
>JAZROM010000103.1:0-28771 GCA_045648745.1 Acutalibacteraceae bacterium
TTTAGGATTATTGAAGCTGTCGCAGTTGATTGCAAGCATTCTGACACCGTCTGTGATTTGTGCTGTGTAAGAATGAGTACGTTTATCAAAGGAGAGTGCATCGGCATAGCCGAAATCACGGTAAAGGTCATAAAGCTCGTCAAAACCTGTACCTGCAACATCAACACGCTCATCCCCGACATAGCCGTACGACCATTCGTTATAATCGTGACCTGCAGTTATGACAAAAACCTTTTTGCCTGCTTCCTGCAGCTTATGAAGCTCTTTTATAAAGCTGATATGACTTTCCTTTTCTCCGTTTTTGCTCAGGTCACCGGGAATAATGACTATATCGGTCTGCTTATCCTCTGCAATACGGCTGAAGGTTGAGCTTATTATCGCATGACTCTCCCTCATAAAGTACTGCTCGTTTTTTATATAAGCATCGTATGCTTTACCCTGCGTGCCAAGCCCGTTTTCAAAGTAATGCGTATCCGTAACAAGATAAAAACTGACAGACTTCATACAAACGCCTCTTTTCTTTATTGATAATAAAATTCTATCACAGAATGATGTGCTTTTACAACATATATTTTGCACAAAACAAAAAGAGCATAGTCCTTACGGATTATGCTCCTGAATTTATATGCCATTCAACAACCCTTTTCAAAAACAACGCTTATTATACCAATCAGCCCTCCAAGGCATCACGGATACGGTCAGGATAATCCGTCATAAGCAGGTCGGCACCTGCTTCGGCAAGGTATTTTGCATCGTCTGCGTTATTTACAGTCCAATACTGCATAGAAATACCATATTTGTGAGCGTAATCAATGAATCCCGTTTTACCGAGGTTTGCAATAAGCAAAATCCCGTCATCCCAATAATAAGGTACCTGCAAAGCCGTGTATTTTATATCAGCTTCACTTAAATCCTCATTTCTTGTGTATGAGCCGTACAAATCAACAATCTCAAAGGGATTTGCTGACCTGTTCATTTTGCCCTCGTATTTGCTGTCGATATAAGCTGAAACATCCGGCCAGAAGCTTGCAACAATAACACGGTCTGCAAGGTCGTATTCTTCCATAAGCTCATATATGCCGTCAACAATTGTCGGTGCCCACGGATGCGGATACTTAATCTCGATTATGTATCTGTACTTGCCCGGTGCTTCACCCTCTACGCAGGCAAAGACGTCCTTAAGGGCAGTAATTCTTATGTCATCGGGAATGTTCTCACCACGCAGACCACGGTACGGGTAGCTGTCACCTGACTTGAAGTTTTCACCCATATTAAGGTTACGGAGCTCGTCGTAGGTTTTCATGAAAACAGTCATGTTTTCCATACCGAAATATTCCGCACTGTTGCTCATTTCGTCAAGTGAAAGACTGTGATACAGCACGATTACGCCGTCCTTTGTAAGCTGAACGTCCATTTCAATTATAGCAGAATCGTCTTCTGCATACACAAGGTTGGATTTGACAGCCATAAGTGTATTTTCAGGTGCAGCACCCTTACCGCTTCTGTGGCAGGAAACGAGCGTATTACCGTAATCGGGCAGAAAATAATTGCCTGTATCCTGATTTTTGAAAGTCGGTGTTTCCGGTGTCGGCTGACTGAATGAACTGATACACATTAGTCCCGCAACAATAAACAGAATTATTTTTTTCATTGCAGTGAGAGCAAGAATGAAAATTTTATCAACCATTTGTCTTACCTCTTTCGCTTTCGTTTTTCGTATTTAGAATATTATATCATCATTGCTTAATAAAAACAAGTATGCCCTGCAGATTTTTGTCTGCAAGGCATACTTCATTGCATCATAATTATCAAATGACCAAAAGCTTCCGTCGGCAAGACCGTGTGTTTGCTCCCACTCACGGTAATATCTGTCGAGCTTTTCAATGAAGTCTTCGCCGAAATCATAATCACCACGGATAAGGGAATATTTATATACGGCATCAATCAGCCACGTGCTGTACATATGGTTTTTGTTCGACACGCTCAGGAAAAATTCGATATAACTTTTCAGATATCGGTCAGCATTCTTCAGCCATCTGCCCTCGTAAATATGGTGACCTGCCGCAGCATTGATTGTGTTGTGCTTTCCGCTCCACAGTACCTTCGGCAGAAACTCGGTGATAACCACACCGTCTTTGGTGGATTTTATGTGTTTTCTGTAAGTCCAGAAACGAAAATAATATGTTCTTTCGATATCCTTATCGGGACACTCGAAAACAGGAACCTCGTTTTTCATCCACTCGTAAGCACGGGCGTTATCTATATCGTTTTTATAAACTCTTCATCGTTACGGTTAAACTCGTCAACGTAGTATTTGATAATATCCATTACAATATCATCACATTTTCTTTAGTTTCAATAACTCTTCCGTTTACCGTAACTTCAGCATTTTCAGGAAGATGCAGAACAGCCTGAATGCTTTCGGGGTATTTAATATTGATTACGGCTTTTGAACCCTCCAAAGCATAATCAAATTTAATTTCACCCTTTACGGAAGGAACGGTGCAGGAAATGTTTTTATGCAGTGCATACTGCGGATTGATTTCGAATTTTTCGTATCCTGCTTCAAGCGGTCTGATACCCGCAATGTGCTTACTCATTATTACAAGCGGTCCGCCGGACCATGCATGGTTTGATGTGCCGTCTTTCTTTATCCAGTTTTCCCAGAGTGTTGAATAGTCTTCGTCGATCATTTCCTGATAACGTTCGCACATTCTCTTTTCCGCAAGAGAAAACTCACCCATTTTGCACAGCGCTTCAAGGACATAGTATTCCATATACGGACTTGAGTTTCTTGTTTCAAAAAGGATTTTTCTGACCTTTTCATAGTTTTCTTCAGGGCAGATACCTGACAAAACCGCAACGGCATTGCCTCTGTCGTCATAGCCCTCGTTATCTTCGCTCAGGTAACCTTCACCTGTCCATAACGTGCGATACGCATCATATAAGGCTTTCATTCTGTTTTCAAACTCAAATACAGCGTCCTTATCACCGAGGAGCTCTGCCATATTTCTGACAGCTGACAAAGCGTAGTAATACCATGCATTTTCAAGCGGAGCAACATCGATTTTCGAGCCCCAGTCCTGCCAGTCCCATGAACCGCCTCTGTGTTCAACAAGTCCGTTATCCTGAATGTTCCACAGATTGAGATACTCAACCGATGCAGAATAAACGGAGCGGATAAACTCTTTATCACCTGTGTACATATAGTAAGTCCAGAATCCGCCCACACCTGCAAGCTGCTGACAAGGAAGCTCAAAATAGTCATTTTTTATCGGCACAACCGTCTGCAACACCTTTGTGTCAGGATCAATGAACGAAAGCATTGTGCTGACACCCTTGCGGTAAAGATGATATGACGATGTCGCAAGGCTGTACATAGTCAGCATCATTTCGTTTGTAACGTCACCCCACCACTGTGCGCGTTCTCTGTCGGGACAGTCCATAAAATTATCCCTCATTGTAACGTACAGCGTACGAAGAGACTTCTGCCAGAGCGTGTTCATACCTTCGTTTTCGCAGGTGAAGCTGCCGCAGAATTCTGTGTTATATCCGCTTTCTCTGTATTTAAGACTAATAATTCTGACACCTGCAGGAATTTCATAAGTAATCTGCTCACCGTTAAACCACGCAGGAGATTCGAAAGACTGCACACCGTCTTTTGTAACATATGTTGAATGAATCGAACCCGTATGTGTATTTTCGGTTGTGATGACAATTTTCTTGCCTGCTTTTGTTTCAACCTCCAGATACGGAGTCAGCTGAGCGTTGTAAGGAATATTAAGGGTGAGTTTTTTCTTAAGTAGAAAGCTTTTACCCTCATAGTCTTTACTGTTTTCGTAATCTTTAAGACCGAAATCCTTGAAAAGAGGAATATCACGGTTGTACATCTCACCCCAGCATCCCTCACCGCCGACAGCGTATTCGGTTGCCTTGGTCCAGGAAGAAAAGTCAAATTCAGGATTATACCAATCAATCTCTTCACGCGCATCGTAGTAAACATTGCTTTCAGGGAGTCGGTAGTTAGGCTGAAGCTTACCTTTATCTTCTTTGAATGCAGGATTTTTTGTCACTTTCCAGCTGTTATCGGACAGGATTGATATGCCTTCATTCTCAGCTTCAAAAAGCAGACCGCCCTGCCCTGCATCTGAGCTTGAATAACTCGCTTCGTTTCCCCAGTACCATACAAGTACGCTGATAAGATTTTCACCCGTAACAAGATACGGCGCGATGTCAACCTCATCGAAATAACAGCCTGTGGGTGTCGGACCTCTTTTAAGTCCGCCCTCACGGACCACCATATTACCGTTTATATAAAGCCAGTATTTATTTTCGGCTGCAATGGCTGCTACCAGCTTTTCAGGTACATCAGATATACTGACGGTTTTGTTGAAACAAAGCCAGGCATTTTTACTGCCTTTTTCTTCATCAAGCCATATCCACTTTGCTTTGAAATTTTCTATGAGGTTTCTTTTGTATTCCATATTTACACCACCAAGTAATATTTAAAGGTACATTTCAGCGTAATGCTTAATCATTTCTTTTGTACGAAGAGTAGTTTCAGGGTCATTATCCAATGAGTGACCTGAATTTTCGTAAATTATCAGGTCATTTTTTATCCCATTTTCATTAAGGATACTGATAAATCTCTCCGTATGCTCAAAAGGAACAAGTTCATCTTTTCTGCCGTGAAAGACTGCTGTCGGAACGCAATCGGACGAAACATATTTCATAGGAGAAACGTTCACAAGTGCGTCTTGCTGTTCGATATTCATCAGGTTTGTTTTATCAATCTTGAGTCCGCAGCATTTTGAAATCACTCCGTATTTCCAGTCTTCAAATTCACCTGAAATACCAAACAGAAAATCGGGCTTTGCACAGTCTGTCCCCGGACAGTAAACACAGGCAGCAACAGGTGTCAAAGGAGCTTCATTCACCCTTGTATATGCATACATAAGGGCAAGATGTCCCCCTGCAGAGCCGCCTGAAAGAAGGACTTTTTCCGTGTTATATCCGTGTGCGATGCATTCGTTTTTAATAGTCTTAAGTGCTGATGTTATATCATCCAGCTCGTCAAAAACATTCAGTGTTTCCGAAATAAAACGGTAGTTCATCGTGGCACTGATATAACCGCGGTCGCAGAAATACTGCGCATCGGGGTGATGAACGGTTTTGTCACCGTCAACCCATCCGCCGCCGTGGATAAAGAGGATAATACCCGAATCCGACTTTACTTTATCGGGCATAAAAATATCCAGCTTATGCCGTTCGTGACTGCCGTATGATATATCATTGAGAAGAGTAAATTTATTTTCCATAATCAGACTCCTGTTATATTGGTAATTATTCACATAAATAATTATATAATATGCGTATAAATATTTCAACAGATAAAAAGCAAGATACATCAGAATTGCAACGTACAGGTTGAACACTGAAGTTAAAAATTCAAATACACGGTTATTTTCTTTTGTTTTTCAAACTGTTATAATAATATTAACTTACGGAAACAGTACAACGGAGGTAGAACAATGGACATAAAGAAAGTCGGTGAACAGATTGCCGCTTTGCGAAAATCAAAAGAGATTACGCAAAGTAAGTTGGGTGAACGAATAGGTGTATCATTCCAGGCAGTCAGCAAGTGGGAGCGTGGTGAAACGCTGCCTGACGTAAGCGTTTTACCTGACCTTGCCATAATTCTGGAAACCACGGTAGATTTTATCCTGACGGGCAGTGAAATGGTTGCACGGTACAAAGGTAAATTCTCTGTTACTGATATGAGAAAAGGTCTTAGCTGTCTGAAAAAAACCGGTGAATATTTAGGAAAAGAAAACCTGATTTACCGAGCAGCTATCAAAGGAATTAACAGTGAACTTAACACAGATATTGAAGAAGCTTTCTCTGATGAATATGTTTTCGAAGCCTTTCTTGCGGAAGCAATAATTCAGAATCTGATATCGGGTCTGTACGTTGACATAAGTGATGTTAAAAATAATTTCAAACACGAGCATTTTAAGAATATTGTTGTCGGTTACTGTGAAAGATACGGTATAAAATGAATTAAACCTCCGAGGTTACAATGCCTCGGAGGTTTGTTTTATTTATCCTGCGGATATTCTATTCCCGTAATTTTTCGGATTTCGTCCATCTGACGGGTTATGTAGAGGGTCTGCTCACGGGTTACAAGCGGACTTTCCTTGAGTCCGAGTGCAACACATTCGGAGAAGTGCGTAATCTGCTCTTCAAATCCGTTACCTGCATACGGAACGGATATTGTATAATTCTCACCGTTGTTGAGATGAATTTCAATCTCCTGCGGAGCATAGAATCTGCGCATATAGGCGTAACCCTTAGTGCCGTAAACGAAGCCTTCGTTAGGCTTGCGTAAAAGGATTGCGCTTGAAATGTCTGCTATTGCACCGTTCTTGTATTTAAGCAAAGCGCAGGTATGGCTGTCAACACCGTTGTAAAAATCGGACTGCGCATTGATTACTTCAACATCCTTACCAAGATACCAGGATGCGAAATTAAGGCCGTAAACACCGACATCAAGTAAAGATCCGCCGCCGTTTTCGGGCTTGAAAACGTGATGATCCATTTCGTCTTCGTCCATTGTATAGCAGAATTTACCTTCCACACCGAGGATATCACCAAAGACACCCTCCTTTACAAGCCCGAGCATTTTTATTGTTCCCGGTACGAGTCTTGCCCACATCGCCTCCATAAGAAGAACGTTGTTTTCTTCAGCGCAACGGAACATTTCTTCCGCTTCTGCAGAGTTTACTGCCATCGGCTTTTCACAAATCACGTGCTTACCGTTATTCATCATAAGGCACGAACAGCCGATATGTCCCGAATGAGGCACAGCGATATACGCGGCATCAATCACGTCAGACTCTGCCATTTTTTCATAAGAATCAAAACGCACGGGAATGCCGAATTCATCACCGAATTTTTCTGCATTTTCTTTTGTTCTGGACGCAACTGCCACAAGCTCGGCATTACGAACATTCTTTATAGCCTCGGCAAAACGGTGTGCAATTGTACCCGTGCCTACTATACCGAATCTGATTTTTTCTGAACTCATTGCAAAACCTCCTGTTGTAACGGTCTTAACTGATAGTCCGAGTATAGCATAATCACACGGATATTTCAATAAGCGAAAATATGCTATGTCCGTTTTTATTGCTTTTAAGTTTTTTGTATGCTATCATAAGTACAAATAACGGATTTTGGAGTGTGTAAAAATGACGACTGCAGAATATCTGAATTTAATAGATGAAGTCAATAAGCAAGGAAAATACAAGGACGATTGGACATCGCTCTCCCGACACAATGTACCCGAATGGTATATGCACGACAAGCTGGGTGTATTTATTCACTGGGGAATTTACAGCGTTCCTGCATTCGGCAACGAGTGGTATTCCCGAGGTATGTATGACCGTAATGTGCGTGAATTTGAACACCACAGAAAGACCTACGGTGACCAGAGTGTTTTCGGATACAAAGATTTTATCCCCATGTTCAAGGCTGAAAAATTTGACGCATCCGAATGGGTTGCGCTCTTTAAAAAAGCAGGTATGAAATATGTTATGCCTGTTGCAGAACATCACGACGGGTTCGCAATGTATAATACAGAGTTTAACCGTTGGAATTCAACTCAGATGGGTCCTTGCAGAGATATCGTTGGTGAGCTTAAATCCGAATGTGCTAAACAGGGGCTCAACTTTTGTGCATCGACACACCGTGCAGAACATTATTTCTTTATGAATCCCGGCAGACTTTACGACAGTGACATCAACGATGAAAGATACGCTGATTTTTACGGACCTGCTGTTTATTGTGAAGAATTCGACCCTGAAATAATACATGTCACAACCGCAGATACATACTCAACAGGCGCAAGCAGAGAGTGGTTGGAAGACTGGCTGGTACGCACCTGTGAGCTTGTGGACAGATATCAGCCGTCCGTGCTTTATTTTGACTGGTGGATTCATAATCATTGCTTTAAGCCGTATCTTAAAAAGCTTGCGGCATATTACTACAACCGTGCCGAAGAATGGGGCAAAGAGGTCACAATCAATTACAAGCACGAAGCATTCCCTCCGGGAGTTGCCACCTTTGATGTCGAACGCGGAGCCCTGACAGGTATATCCCCTGTTTACTGGCAGACGGATACGGCAATCGGCAAATGCTCCTGGGGTTACAGGGCGGACAACGAATACAAGTCATCGCGTCAGGTCATCTGTGACCTTGTAGATATTGTTTCTAAAAACGGTAATCTGCTTATAAACATAGGTCCGAGAGCTGACGGTACAATAACTGATGAAGAAACACAGGTTCTTCTTGATATGGGTGAATGGCTGAAAATCAACGGTGAAGGCATATACGGCACTACATACTGGAAGCAATTCGGTGAAGGCGAAGTCAACGCTGAAGAAGGCTTCTTCAAAGACGGTGACGAAAAAGCTTTCACAACCGAAGATTTCAGATTTACATATAAAAACGGTTATCTTTATGCCTTCCAGATGCGCCCGTCAAAAAATGTAAAAATCAGAACACTCAAAAAACACGTACCTCACGATTATTTAATTGAAAGCATTGAGCTATTGGGCAGTGATGAAAAAATTGACTTTACAAGAGACGAAGAGGCACTTAAAATCAACCTGAAAAATACACCCCGAAACGATTTACCGATTTGTTTTAAAATGGAAATCGGATGATACAAAAACCGAGGTCAAAAGACCTCGGTTTTTATGTTATATTCAATATTTTCTTGAAAGGAGATTTTCTGCTTCGTCCTTTGTGATTTTGCCGACATTGCAATCTGCCATTACCTGAACATCCTTATCGTTGAGCTTATAGAAACTCCAGATAATAAGAGCAATGACAATACCTATGATAGGTACAATATTATAAGTGAACCAGAGACCGTCAAGAGCCTCATTTGTCTGCTGAGCGATAGCATTGATAGCCTCAAGGTCTGCAAAGTTGCTGACCTCCTGTCTGATACCGTTTATCTCAAACTCTGTCTTGAAGCCGAACAAGCCGAGAAGAGCAAGTCCCATTGATCCCGAGATAGCTGCTGCGAGCTTAACCGCAAAGGTCTGGATAGCAAATGTAATGCCCTTTGCCTCAGTACCTGTTGTGTACTGACCGTACTCTGCGCAGTCGGGTGTGAACGTAAACGAAAGCACACCGATAATACCGAGAGGAATTGAACGGAGCATATATGTGATAACAAAGAGAACAAAGCTGTTGCGTGTCGGAAGAATGAGGAAAGACAGAAGAATTGTTGCAACGACACTGATTCTGAAAAGCTTTGTCTTATCCATTTTTCTGATAATTTTCGGTACAAGAAGTGCCATAAAGAGCTGCGGCAATGCTGCAACAGTACCCGTAATGAGAGATGCAAGCGAGTTCTTATAGATATAGTAAGCCATAATCATATGCAGGGCGTTATAAGTCTGCGCACCTGAATAGAAGATATAGCCGACATAGTAGATAAGAAGATATTTGTTATTGATAACATATTTGATCATTCTTCTGACAGTGAACTGCTCTTCGTCAACAGTTTTGTTTCTTTCCTGACAGTGCTTGCAGACAGGGAACATTGTTGCCATTGCCACAATTGCAACAATGATCGAAACCGGGCCGTATCCAAGACCGATAAACTCACTGATAAGAAGAGTTACAAGCACGGTAGTAAGTGCTGAACCGACACCGCCTGTGATGCCTTTAAGAGAAAGAATTGTATTTCTTTCCTCGATGTTGCTTGTCATTGCAGTAATAATACCGAAAGCCGGTACATCGCAGATGGTATATGCGGTATCCCAGATAATATATGCAAGTGCAAACCAGATAAGCTTGACTGTTTCGCTTGCAGCGGTGGGAATGATAAAAATTGCAACGGTTGCAATAGGAGTAGCGGCGCAGGCAATCTTCAGCCACGGGATATATTTTTTATCACCTTTGAATTTGAACTTATCGAAAATCACGCCAAAAAGAGCATCATTGACAGCATCCCATACTTTTACGGCAAGCATTACCGCTGCAGATTTTACAGGATTAATACCGACAAGAAGAAGAAATGTAGTCAGATAACCTGCTATCATATTGTAGATCATATTCTGTCCGAAGAAATACGTATAATAGCTTTTTCTTTCGGGTTTTGTTGTCTGCCACAGAGGATTCTGAGGCTTCGGCTGTTTCTTGCTCATAAAACTTATCTCCTTTTGATTTTTACACAAACAGTATAACAGAAACAATTGCATATTTCAAGAAAACATAAAACAAGTGATAAGTTAAAACAAGCTTTAAATTTATCTCGATTTTCAGCAGTTTATAAATAGGCCTGATAACCATACTGATTCATTAAAATTACTTGCATTTATATTGATAAAATGGTAAATTAAATACAGAATTCAAATGAGGTAAAAAAATGAAAATGATGCTAAATACACCTGTAGAAATTTACGGCAGAAACATTCACAACAGAATACTTTTCCAGCCGATGGAGGGCTGTGACGGAACAACTGACGGTGCAATCGATGAACTGACATTCCGCAGATATATGCGTTTTGCTGAAGGTGCGCCCGGAATCATCTGGTTTGAGGCTACTGCCGTGTGTAATGAGGGCAGAGCCAATCCTCGTCAGCTTTACATAAACGAAAACACGGTTGACAGTTTCAAAGCACTTGTAAGTGCAGTCAAATCAAAATCAAAGGAGCTTCACGGCTTTGAGCCTGTTATGATTGTTCAGCTCACTCACAGCGGCAGATACAGTAAGCCTCACGGCACACCCGAACCAATTGTCGCATACAGAAACTCTCTCTGGGAAAAAGGCAAGGAAGAACAGCCGTTTACCGTTGCTACAGACGAATATCTGAGCACAATCCCTTCACTTTATGAAAAAGCGGCAAAACTGGCTGTTGAAGCAGGTTTCGACGGTATGGATGTAAAATGCTGTCACGGATATCTTTTCAACGAGCTTTTAAGTGCCTTCGAGCGTGAAGGAAGCTACGGTGGCAGTCTTCAAAACCGTACAAAACTTTATTTTGACTGCATTGACGCGGTTAAAGAGGCTGTTGGTGACAAAGCGTTTGTTACAACAAGACTTAATGCGTGCGACTGCTTCCCCTATGGCTACGGTTTTGGCGTAAATGAAAAAGAAGAAATCGACCTTAGCGAAACAAAGCAGATTATTGAAAAGCTCAGTAAAAAAGGTATTGAGTTCATTAATCTTACTATAGGCAATCCTTATCTTATACCTCACGTCAACCGACCGTATTCGGTTAAATCTCCCGAAGACGGAAGAATCGGAATGAAACGTGTGTATGACGTTACAAAAGAGATTACAGAATCATTCCCCGATATAAAATTTGCCGTTTCCGCACTCTCCTACGAGGGTGAAAATGCAGTAAAGTATGCTGAAGAGCTGATTTCTTCAGATATCGGAGACTTTGCAGGCTTCGGCAGAATGACATTCGCGTATCCCACCTTCTACAAGGATTATCTTGAATCAGGTGCACCGGACAAAAGCAAGGTCTGCATAAAATGCAGTAAATGCTCAGAGCTTATGCGTGCAGGAACTGTTTCAGGCTGTGTTATCAGGGACAGCGAGGTTTATATGCCCTATTACAATAAATTCGTTCTGAAAAAATAGGAGAGAAAGCTATGGTTGCAATTGTTACGGGAGGCAGCAGAGGTATCGGCAAAGCTATTGTCGAAGAACTGCTTAAAATCAATTACAACGTAATTGTTACGGCAAGAAGTGAAAGCGACGACATAAAAAGGCTGAAAGATACTTCCGACGGAAAGGTGTTTTTTGTCCCCTGCGATATTTCTGTCGAAGAGGACAGAAAAAATCTTTTTAACTTCGCACAAACGACATTCGGAAAAATCGATCTGCTCGTAAATAACGCAGGTGTTGCACCTCGTGAAAGAAAGGATATTCTTGATATCACACCCGAGGATTTTGATTTTCTTACAGACATAAATCTGAAAGGCACTTTCTTCGTCACTCAGAAGCTTACTCCCCTGCTGATAAAAAGCGAACGCTCAAGAATCGTCAATATATCATCAATGTCTGCCTACACAGCCTCGGTAAACCGTGGTGAATACTGCATTTCCAAGGCGGGAATTTCAATGATAACAAAGCTCTTTGCTGCAAGACTTGCAGAATACGGTGTCAGTGTTATTGAAATAAGACCCGGTATAATCGAAACTGATATGACATCAAAGGTCAAAGAAAAATATGAAAAGCTTATTTCTGAGGGCATCACACCGATAAACAGGATGGGACAACCTGAGGATGTTGCAAAGTGTGTCAGCTCGGTGGCACTCGGTAACTTTGATTTCTGCACGGGAACGGTTATTGACTGCGACGGCGGATTTAATGTGAGGCGCTTATGAGAAAAATATATAAATGTCTTATAATAGGCAGCGGTGCCGCCGCTTACAGTGCGGCTGACTGGCTGTACTGTGAAGGCATAAAAGACATTGCCATAATTACCGAAAACCGTCTTTCGGGAACATCGAGAAACACGGGAAGTGACAAGCAGACCTATTATAAGCTTTCAATGGACGGCATCACCCCCGACAGTCCTTATAAAATGGCATCGGATATGTTCTCGGGCGGTTCGTGCGACGGTCAGAAAATGTATATTGAAGCTGCTAACAGCCGAAAGTGTTTTCTCCGCCTTTGCGATTATGGAGTAGGCTTTCCTACCGACAGCTACGGTTGTTACCCCGGATATAAAACCGATCACGACAACACTCTGCGTGCCACCTCGGTCGGACCTCTGACGTCAAAGGTAATGACCGAAAAGCTTGAAAAAGTTGTCATCGAAAACAATCAGACTCCCCTGCTTGACAATTTGCTTGTTACAAAAATTCTGACGGATAACGGTAACGCTTACGGTGTGCGTGTACTTAACCTTGTCAATGACAAGGAAGAAAACATTTATGCCGATAATGTAATCTGTGCGACGGGTGCGCCTGCCTGTATTTATGAAGACAGCGTTTACCCAGAATCACAGCACGGTATGACAGGTGTGCTTATTAATGCAGGTGTCAGGATGTGCAACTTCACACAGTGGCAGTACGGTATGGCTTCCGTGGATTTCCGTTGGAATGTATCGGGAAGCTTTATGCAGGTTGTACCGAGATTTGTAAGTGTGGACAGTGACGGCAACGAATATGAATTTCTGAATGATTATTTTGATGATATACACGAGGCGTACAGTTATGTTTTCCTGAAGGGTTATCAGTGGCCTTTTTCTTCCGACAGAGCCGAAAAAAGCTCAAAAATTGATCTTGCAGTGCATAACGAGATGCTCAGCGGCAGAAAGGTTTTCCTTGATTACACCTGCAATCCCTGCGGTTTTTCTTTTGATAAGCTCAGCGAGGAAGCAAGGGATTATATCCTGAGCACAGACTGTTATGCCGACACTCCGATAGAAAGACTCGAAAAGCTCAACAGTAAAGCGATTGATGTTTATTTAAGACAAGGCATAGATCTGCACACGGATATGCTTCGTATAGCCGTATGTGCACAACACAACAATGGCGGTGTTTATACCGACAGTAATTTTGAAACAGACATCAAAGGACTTTACGTTATCGGTGAAGCGGCAGGTACTTTCGGTCTTTCACGACCCGGAGGCTCTGCACTCAACGACACTCAGGTCGGCGGTCTTATTGCGGCACAGCATATTAAGAATAAACCGTCAGCTGAAAATGACGCTCCCCTTTTTAAAGCAAGTGAAATAAACTTTGAAAAAGATTTGACTGTTGACTACTCACATTTCAGAACAAAAATGAGTCAGGTCGCATCTTTTAAAAGAGATTACGAGGGTTGTATTGCTTTGCTGGGTGAGCTTGAAGATGTGCTCGATTCTTACCCCGAAAAACACAGAAGTCTTTCTGAGTACTATCGCGACAAAGATATGCTCACAAGTATGAAAGCTCTTCTTGAGGCAATAGTTTCGGAAGGACCCGAAACAGGAAGCAGAGGCGGTGCAATTTTCATTAAAGACGGTAAAGCTGTTAAAGAAAGTCCGTATTACAGGGATTATCTTACCGTTACAAAAGACGGACAGATTGAGTTTATCAAGGTGTCGCCCGTTCCCTGTGAGCAGAAGAGTTTTGAATATTACTTAAGTAAAATAAGTGAAGGTGAAATATTATGAACGGCTTGAAGCTCGGTCTTTGCAGTGTGACTTTCCGAAAAAAGAGTGCCGCACAAGTGGTTCTGATCGCAAAAAAAGCAGGTATCGACTACATTGAATGGGGCGGAGATATCCACGTGACAAATGCAGAAGAAGCTAAAACAGTAAAATCAATCTGCGACAACGAGGGTATAAAAATCAGCTCCTACGGCAGTTATTTCAACACTTGCGAATTCGACAAGGACAAGTGGATACAAACCTGCAAGATTGCTAAAACAATGGATGCTTCATCTGTAAGAATCTGGCTGGGTAAAAAGGACAGTGAAGAAACAGACGACAAAGAGTATCGAGTCCTGCTTGAAAACCTGAAAAAGATGTGTGATATTGCCGCTGACTACGGGCTGACCGTTTGCCCCGAATGTCACGACAACACCTTCAATAATAACACTGATGCATTTTTACGGTTAAAAAAAGATTTGCAGAAGGATAATTTCAAAACATACTTCCAGTCAAGATATTTCCGAATGGAATACGACCTTGACCGAATCGACAGAACCTTTGACTTTACAGAAAATGTACATGTGTCCTACCGAGACTTAAAGAAAGAACAGCGACACAGAAAAAAGGACAGAAGCTATCTTGATACCCTTCTTAAAAAACTGATAAGAAAAGGCTTTGACGGTATTGTTATGGTTGAATTTGTCGACTTTGACAGTGAACTTGCGTTTTACAGAGATATAAAGAAACTGAAAAGCTATTAAAAAAATCCGAGGTTACGAAAACCTCGGATTTTTTACTTTTATGATGAAATTTCAACTTTGAATATAGCCTTGTTTTTTGAAACACGAAGTGTTCCGAGGAAGAGCGTATCAAAATCTTTAACGTTTATTTCCTGCGGTGCAACAACAGGATACGCTGCTTGGTATGAGTCTTTTTTATGCTCTTTATTAACCTTTGTAAAAAGGTAATTGATTCCGACTCTGTGAACATAGAAGCCATCAATTTCTATATTCTGAGGCATATAGCAGGTGTAACCGAAATTATGATCCTCTGAATTTTCTGCATTGATGATATGGCTTGCGACACCTGTGGGATAGAACTTACAGTTACGAATAATAAGATCACCGTTCCAGGTTGAGCCGTAATCGGCACGAAGGTCAACAAAGCTGTCGGATAAAACAGTGGTGTTTTCAATAAGAGCCGTTCCGCTGCCTATGAGTTTTATTCCGTGATGACCGAGAACGGAATTTATAACAGTTGCATTCAGAACACCCTGGTGTGCGTCGAAGCGTGAAAATGCGCAACCGTCATAAACCAGATTTTTGCAGTAGTTCGTGCCTGCAATTCCCCAATAATCGTTATCGGTTATATCGTTTGTCTGCTTGCAGTTGATAAACTTAGCATTGACTACCGTTGCAGACCCGATATCGTAAGTACCCATTGTTACGCTTGTTCCTGCAGAACCTATTGTTGAATACTTTTTATGACCTGTAAATGTACTGTTTTTAACAGTTACATCAGCACAACACGAAAGGCTGAGGAAAGCCGAATACGGTGAACCTGTTTTGCCTTCGTTTCTGATATCGTGATATATGCCGTCTATAACGGTATTTGAACGTCTGACCACAATACCTCTTGCGTAGTAGTTATACTCGGATGAGGCATTATTTGCAAGGGTTGTGAATCGGCCGCCTTTTATATTTAATGTTTCAGCGTCAACGGGATAAGCCGTAGCAGAGGTAATTGCATCAAAGTCCCAGATAAGCGGAGTTTCAGGTGAAATATTTCCGTTTTCGTCAACGAGTATAACATCAGTCTGATTACTGCCCGAATTCTGGTTTGCACCCTTACGGATGTAACGCTTTACATTGGAATCAGTAAGCACAACAAGGCTCTTTTCGTCGAGCGTTGTACCGATATTGTCAGCATCAATTTTAAGCGGAGAAACCTTATCTGTTATACTTTTACCGCCCTGTGTCGGTGCGATATTGAACACCCACGAGCTTCTGTTTTCGACGTTAGTATCATCGATTATAAAGCGTGCAGTTGACCAGTTGGTGTCGGTCATAATATAAGCGGTTTTGTTTGCACCGCCGATATAGTATGTTGCAGTTTCATTTGCAAAAACACTCAAGCCGTTTGCATTGGCATATTCGTGGGTTTTTATAATGGCTTCAAAGTCATCTGCTTTGCCGTCACCTACAGCACCGAAGTCCTCATATGTCACATAATCAGAGAAGGTTTTGTTAAACTCATAACCGTCTTTGAAATCGAAGTTTTTCTCTGAAGTGAGCAGAACCTCATCTGCAAAATCGGTAATACCTCTTGAAATTCCTGTAACCGAACTGCCCTTGATATAAACATTGCCGTTTTCAACCTTAAGGCTGAAGCTGTCCGTATCATTCAGGGCTTCTTCGATTATAAAGGCATTTTGAGTTGATTTTTTTGCAACGGTAATCTTTTCACCGCAAGCCTTGTAAAGCTCATTTGAAAGCGTATCAGCAGCATCGGAGTACAGTGTGCTGTCTGTACCGTCAGGAATAACAACGGAATATTCATCAACAGACACGCCGTTTACGGTTATTTCTTCAAGCGGTCTTATGATGTACGGGCTTTCATAGTTACCCTTTGAAAGCTCATATTTAAGCTCGGTTTTAGAAAAAAGCTGCGAAAACGGAGCAGTAAAAAAAGATATAACGCACATTATAACCGCAATTATTCGTGAAAACATTTTCATCACCCTTAACACTTTACTGTTATAACAATCAGGAAAGATTTGTTATATTTCTATTATAGCTTTAAGATTGGTATTTTGCAAGAGTGGGTGTTGAACGGATTGATTATTATTTATCACTCAACTCGTTACGATTTTGACTTACCGCTACAGAGTGGTTACCCACAGACTTTTTTGTAAAAGACAACAAATATCCTCAGTTTTCCGGATTATAATTTCAAGCTGATAAACCGGAGTTTGTCGATTCCGTTTCCTACACCTTATACACCGTAGGCAGTTGTGATGGGTATTACGACGCAGCCTTATTAAAAACACACCGACAAATTAAATTTTATCGAAACATTCAGGTTTACTATTGCGCAAAGGATAGTTAGATAGTATAATTTATGGGCATATTAATTATCTTTCAGGAGTGATTCATTTGACAGAGTTACTTATAAAAGCATTTATAAAGGACAGAGACAATATCACAAGTCCGCAGGTGCGTGGCAAGTACGGCATTTTAAGCGGGTGTGTAGGTATTGCCGTGAACGTAATACTCTTTGCTGCTAAATTCCTTGTCGGCACAATCACAAACAGTATCGCCATCACTGCCGATGCGGTTAACAACCTTTCGGATGCCGGTTCGTGTGCCGTAACTGTTTTCGGCTTCCATATGTCGGGCAAACCTGCCGACGAAGAGCATCCATTCGGTCACGGCAGAATTGAATACATAACTGCGATGGTTGTTTCTTTCATCGTTCTTTTTATGGGATTTGAGCTTGGTTCACAGTCGATCGACAAAATCCGTAATCCCGAAGATGTGACCTTCAACCTTGTCGGTGCAGTCATCATCGGAATGTCAATTTTCGGCAAGCTGTGGCTCGCACTTTTTAACCGCAAGCTCGGCAAAAAAATCAACTCCCCTGCTATGTCTGCAGTTGTTGCCGACAGTCTGAGCGATATTGCTGCTACAAGCGTTACTCTTATTGCGCTCATTCTCTCAAACTTCTTCCCGTCACTTCATATCGACGGATGGCTCGGTATCATCGTTGCGTGTTTTGTTCTTAAGGCAGGTTACGGAATTTTCAAGGAAACTCTCGGTGCGCTCATCGGTGAGCCTCCTACCAAAGAGACTGTATCTGACCTTGAGGCAAAGATTATGTCTTATCAGCATGTTACGGGTATTCACGACCTTATTCTTCACAATTACGGGCCTGGCAGATTTTTCGGCAGTGTACATGTCGAAATGCCGTCGGACATCGACGTGATGCTTTCGCACGATATAATTGATAACATTGAGCGTGATATTTACGCGCAGATGGGAATTCAGTTGGTTATTCACTACGATCCGCTTGAAACTAATAATGAGCGTGTAAACGAATTGCGCAACCTTGCTGTTAATACTGTAAAGAGAATAAACGAAAATCTTTCCATCCACGATTTCCGTGTAGTCGAAGGTCCGAGCCACACCAACCTGATTTTTGATGTGGTCGTTCCGCACAAATTCCCGATAAGTAACGACGACCTTATGGCTGAAATTTCCTCAGAAATCAGCAAAATCGACACAAAATTCTTCACTGTGATGAATATTGAACACTCTTTTGTGTAAACTCAACAAATAAAACCCGTTTTTTTGCATTATATTTTTCGTGTAAAAAGGCGGGTTTTGTCTTTAAAAAAGCTGTCAAATATAGTACAATATTGTTGTATTGTTCAGTGTGTACTGAATAAAGATTTTATAAATATCTGCAAAGGTGGAACGGAAATGAAAAACAAGGCAAATTACAACACTATTCCCGTCGGTCAGCTTGGTATTATTGCATTACCCGGTTGCGAAGAGCTTGGTGCAAAGATTGACCATTATCTTAAAAAGTGGCGTTATGAAAGAAACAGCGAACACAAAAGCACACTTGCATTTGCAGGATATGAAAAAGACACTTATCTCGTAGATATCACTTTCCCCCGTTTCGGTACAGGTGAAAGCAAGGCTGCTCTCAAGCAGACTGTAAGAGGTTACGATATCTTCATCCTCTGTGACTGCTTCAACTACGGTGTAACATATAAGATGTACGGTATGGACGTTCCGATGTCTCCCGATGATCATTTTGCTAACATCAAGCGTGCAATCAGCGCTGTTGAAGGAAAGGCTAAGAGAATTTCCGTTATTATGCCGATGCTTTATGAAGGCAGACAGCACAAGCGTTCAAGCCGTGAGTCTCTTGACTGCGCAATCATGCTTCAGGAGCTTTACAACATGGGTGTTGAGAACATCATCACATTTGATGCTCACGACCCGAGAGTTATGAACGCAATTCCCCTTTGCGGTTTTGAAAGCGTTTCACCTGCTTATCAGATGATCAAGTCAATGGTTCGCAACATCGATGACCTTTCTCTTGACAAGGAAAACCTTATGGTTATCTCTCCCGACGAGGGCGGTATGTCACGTTGTATCTATTATTCAACAGTTCTCGGCGTTGAACTCGGTATGTTCTACAAGCGCCGTGACTATTCAAGAATCGTTGACGGCCGTAACCCGATTATTGCTCACGAGTTCCTCGGTGACAATGTTGCAGGCAAGGACGTTATCATCGTTGACGATATGATTTCTTCAGGCGAATCAATGATCGAAGTTGCAACAAAGCTTAAGGAGCTCAAGGCTAACAGAATTTATGTATTCTCAGCTTTCGGTCTCTTCTGCAACGGTCTTGAAGGCTTTGATAAGGCTTTCGAAGAAGGTCTTATTTACAGAGTATTCACAACAAACCTTATCTACCGTACACCTGAGCTTCAGAAGAGAGAGTGGTATGTCGAGGTTGACCTTTCAAAGTATATCTCATACATGGTTGACACTCTTAACCACGATACATCAATCGGTGAACTTCTCGACCCGGCTGATAAGATTAACAAGCTCCTTACTGAAAAGAAGCTTAAATAAAAATCAAATCAAAGTTTCAGCCGAGTGTTCTTTCGGACACTCGGCTGAATTTTTATTTTATATACTCAACAATCTTTTTGAACTCTTCAGTTGCCCTGAATTCATCCGAAAGAGGATACCCCTTCGACAGTGCTTCTTTGATTGCATAAGCAATATTATCATATCCGCCTTTGAATGCTGTTGTTTTGTTGAATTCAAGTCCTTCAACGAGATATGATGTATGAGTCGTGATGTCCGGCATCGCTTCATATTTAACTGCAAGTTCAGCTTCTTTTCTGAAGCATTCAAGTGCGCCCTTATCATTACCTTTATGGTGTCTGATAACACCGAGATATCCGTAATTGAATATAACAAGATAGCTGCTCTGACCGTAATCACCGTCAGGCATAGCAGTATTGACAAAATTCAGATATGCCTCGATTATATCCGGGTCGCGTTCAAGAATACAGCTTGCCTTGCGGTTTATCATTTCACCTATGAGCTGAATCATTTCAGAAAGTCCCTTTGCACAAGCCATATTTCTTTTTTCACTACCCATAGGATAAAGCATCATCGCCATAAAATCTCTTGTGTTTCTCATAACAGGCATTTCTTCAAGAATCGGATCTATTTCGCTTATATCGACACCGCTGTTTTCTGTTTGGCTCAATTTCTGAATAAAATTACACATAAGACCCTTTGTCCAGACTCTGAGATGGTCGTTTGTGCAGTAATTCTGAATAATACTATAAACTCGTTCAACCTCGGGTTTAATGGTTACAATACTTTCGTCTTCATGCAAGAAGATTAAAAGAAGCGTATGCATATAGTTTGCAAGAAACTGATAGTTATCAGGGAATTCTGCAATTGCTTCCTTCATAAGTTTGCTTGCCTGACTATATTTCTTTTCTACCTTAAGACATTCATACTTTTCCTCATACGCTTTTATCCTGTTTTCTTTATCTACGGTATTTACACCAAGAAGCAAATCCGTTGTAACGCCGAAAAAAACCGCAATTGACGGAACAAGCATTATGTCCGGATAGCTTTCACACCTTTCCCATTTGCTTACGCTCTGGTAAGATACTCCGATAAAATTAGCAAGCTCATCCTGAGTAATGTTTTTTTCTTTGCGAAGTTTTTTGATAGTTTCTCCGATATGGATCATATATATTACCTCCGTTTTTTGTTTAACAGTACTGTTTACAATCAAATAATAACCTGAAAAAATAAAAAAAACAATAACTCATTCGTTTAGAATAACTAAACTGCAGGGCGAAAAAATCAACAGCAAAGCTAGTCTGCAGCTTCGTTCACCACGGACAAAATATAACTAATATACAATAGAATAAAAAAACTCGCTCTTTCGAGCGAGTTTTGATTTTTATATTAAGATTATTTTTCTTCCTTTTTCTTGTGGAAGAGGATTTTGTCTACCGGGAAGTAGAGGAAGAACTGAACTGCTGAGCAGATCATTGTTGCGATGTTCTTAGCAGCTGCTTCGTTGAGCTCCCAACCAACAAATACTTCTTTGAGTGTGGGGTTAAGCCATGCTGAGAAGAAGATGAGTGCGATTGTGAAAACAATGTAAATCGGAAGTGCAACAGCAATGTTTGCGCCTGAATTGAATGTCTTTTCCTTATTAACAAAGAAAGCAACGATCTGTGCAATAACGTTAGCAACATTACTTACGATGAAGTAACCGAGACCGCCGATTGCAGCTGGATACACAAAGAACCACCATGAGAAATCCTGAGTGTAAAGTTCCTTGATTGCGGGAATAAGCTGAAGTGTGTTAAGAAGTACAAACTGTACAATCATAGCAAGCAAGCTTACAACAATGAACTTAACGAACTGCCAGATAGTAACGATAAGTGAGCCTTTTTCTTCTGCTGCATTGTCAATATTCTTGAGTTTAAGTGACTCTGCTTCAATCTTTTTCTTAGCCATAGTTTTAAATCTCCTCAAAATGTGATTGTGGAATATCCACTTTTAGTATTCTAACATTAATAATCAGAAAAATCAACCTTTATTTGACAGGAATCATCAACATTGTTTTATTTTCGAGATAATCCACACTAAGCTCGTTTTCCTGCATAATTTCGTCAACCGTCGTATTGTACTTTCGTGCGATATCCCACACACTTTCGTCACCCTGACAGAAGTAAATTACAAGTGCCGGATTACGTGTTTTATTACCCGCAGTCTCGTTCGCTTCAAGTGACACGAGCACCTTTTCGCGCACGGTTCTGAATACAACGGCAGACATACATATCTCCGCCTTAAAATCCGCCTTACCGTCCCCCATAAGCTCACACGAGCATCCTGAAAGACTCATCTGAGGCGTGCAGGTATAATCAAACGTACCGTCAAGTGCACGGGTGTATTCAAACTCTGCCTCCCTTTCACAAAATGCCGGATTAGACTCAGAATCAATCATAATCAAACTGACCGGCACTTTGCCTCCGATAATCATTCTGTCACCGTCAAAACGGCATTTCACCTGCGGAGAACCTGCAGAAAAGGCATAAATTTTCTGAGGTTTAAAGGAAGACACATCAAGGCTGTCTTTGCAGATCAGAGTGTCTTTAAAAGACTGTGAAATGCAGTTGAATTCAATCGGACGATACTTTGCATCAATATCCTTTTCGGTTGAATACGCATCAGTTATAACCCTTACACTCTGCTTCGAGTAAGCCGTTACAACTGCACAGACCTCAGCATTGATATTCATATAACGGTATTCACCGTCATTGTCGGTTTTCGGTTCAGCGTTCAGCTGATTAACGAAAAGCTTCACATCAACACGGCACCCGTCATCAACGTTTTCTGCCTCAATAATCTCATTGAACGGGAAATTACAACACAGCGTACAGGTTTCGTTTTCACCCGTATCTGCACAATAAAGTACTCTCACAGCAAGCTCACCTTTAATCAGGATTTTACCCTTGATAATTTTACTTTCGGTAAAAATCGGAGCTCCCGAAACATCAATCACCTTACCTATACCGCTGTTTGCCTGACCGACATTTTCAACCTGAGAAATCTCAAATGACTTGGACACCACTGCACAGACGTCATCGATATCGAGCCCTTTCTTTTTTAGCTGAATTCCGTCACCGATTGCATCTGAAATCAGTGCATCATTCCCCGTCGAAGCGACAGTAAAGTGCAGACTGATAATACCGTGAACATCAATACGCCTTTTGCTGACTGCACGGCAGTTGACATACTCTGTTTTTGCATTGCAAATAAGCAGAGCATTGTCGTAAGCGGAAGAAAGTTCGGCATATTTTGAAAAAGGATAGTCGTGCTCATAACAGAAAATTCTGTTCTTTTCGTCAGCGTAAACTACACGTATTTTTGCGTTACCGTCAGCTGTTGCACGGTCACCGATGATTTTTGAATTTGTAATACAGTTATGTATCGTACAGCGGAGAATCCGCATTATTTCAGGGCAATAATCAGGAAGAGTGATGTCACAATCCACACCCTGCTCGATGTAATTATCAAAATAAGTTTCTGCGAGTCCTATGCTTCTTGATGTGAGTTCAATGCTCATATTAAAACCTCTCTTTTTAATTTTCTTTAAAAATATATGAGAGGCCTCAGAAAAATATGATTATTCCACATCCGCTTTTCTGATATCCGAAAGAATCTCTTCAAGAGTCATTCTGCCGGGAAAATAAACAATCCCCTGTTCAACGGTATCAGTACTGATTCTGTAAAAGCCTTCCTGCGACAAAGGTCTTATTTCATATCTTTTTACCTTGCCGTCAGACTTTACTGCCGTTATATGAAGATAATCAACAGTTGTTATCTCTTCTCTTTCAATATTAGCCAAGACTCAACACCCAACCTTTCGTTTCTGTTACAAAGTCTAAAAACTCTTCCTGTTCTTCCTGTGTCGGGAACGCATTGTCGAAAGCATGAATTGACAGCAACAATGTGTCATGCACCTCATCAGACAGGCCATTAGCGATACTTAAGAGACTCTGTTTCGTAAGATTAATGCAACTTGAAAATTTGATTTCTTTTCTTATTGATTTTTCGCGGATTCGTATAGTCTCAAGAGAATAGCAATCCAAAAACATCGACGTCATATCCGATGCCGTGATAAAATTAAATTCTCCGTCAATTTCTTTGAGTGCTACACAATAACAAAACGCTCTTTCAAAACTCTGCACTCTTACCATATTGGTAAATTTCAACTTTTCAAGCAACGATGCGCCGAAGAACATTTGCTTTATCGTGGTGCATGAATCCAAATCTCCGAGATAAACTTCTTTTATTGTTGAACAGTTTTCAAATGCACTTGCAAAAGTCGTTACATTGTGTGTATTTCTCAATGTCAGTTTTTCGATACCGTACCTTGAAGAAAACACATTTGAAAACGAATTAACAGAAGTAAGATCAAGTCCGACTTCTCTTAAATTTGCTGAAAAAACGCCATTTGCAAATCCCGTGACAGAAGATGTATTCATCATAGGTAAAGAATACGGCGATGTTCCGCACCCCCAAAGAGTTTGCGAGGCAAGTTTTGCCATACTGACTGCATTATCCACCATATCCCAGTTATCTGCCTTCGGCTGAACTTCTGCAAGTGTTGTGCGCAGTTCTTCAATTCTTGTATTAAGCCCACTTACAACAAAAGCATATTTGTCCAGAAACTCGTTTAGTTCCTGGTCCTTCTGTGCGATTGCATCCTGTGTTTCCTGCTTGGCTTTGACAATCTCTTCTCCGAGAATCAGTTTTTCTTTTTCGTGTGTTCTCTGTAAAGCCTTGATTTCGTCTTCATAATCGAGATAAGCCTGCTGAATACATTCGCGTTTAAAACGGTCAAAAAGCACCTCAGACGGACTGAAAGTTTTGTATTCTTCAGGCAACAGACTTTCAGTAACCGTAACTGTCACCTTATCGGATGTTATAATCTTTGTATCGTCAAAGCCAATGACCGATAAATCAACCTCACCACATTTTGTCAGCACCTCCCAAGGAACATTGGCACGGTTTGCGATGATTTCAATGATATAATACTGCAAATCCGAATTGCGGAAAACAACCGCCTTCGAGTCAAAACGACGCCAATGACGGTCAAAATTAAAGCGCAGACACAAAGTTTCGTTAGCATTTGCTGCAAACGAAAATCTGTCCGCACCAATCAGGCGCTGTTTTTCAAGCACCAAATCGTATGTAATCATTTTTATTTCTCCTTAATCTGTTCTCCCCCTTTTTCAACAGCACCACACTATATATTATAGAGAACATTTGTTCTGTTTGTCAATAGTTTTTTTCTTTACATTCTCATAAATTTGGTGTATTATATAAAAGTAGTTTTTAGAAAAGAAGGTACGATTATGGAAATGGTTAAGCTTACTCCCTCGGTTGCCGATAACATCTGGGGCGGTACAAGATTGATTGAAGAATACGGCATAAAGACAGACAAGAATCCTGCTGCCGAAGCATGGGTGCTTTCATGTCATCCTGCAGGTCCCTCCACCGTACAGAACGGCAAATATGAGGGCAAAACCTTACAGGAGGTTTATCTTGAGGATAAGTCTATCTGCGGTAAAAAGGGCGAGAATTTTGAATTTTTCCCGCTTCTTATCAAGTTCATTGATGCAAAGCAGAATCTTTCTATTCAGGTGCATCCCGATGACGAATACGCAATGCGTGTTGAGGGTGAATACGGTAAGACTGAAGCATGGTATATCCTTGACTGCGACCCCGACGCTGAGCTCATTCTCGGCTTTAACCGTGAGGTAAGCGTTGAGGAATTCAAAGAGGCCGCAAAGAGCGATGCAATGATGGATATCTGTAACAAGATCAAGGTTAAGAAAGGCGACCTTTTCTTTATCGAGTCAGGCACAATGCACGCTATCTGCAAAGGAATTCTTCTTGCTGAGGTTCAGCAGAACTCAAACACAACGTACAGAATTTACGATTACGGCAGACTCGGCAATGACGGCAAGCCCCGTGAACTTCACGTTGACAAGGCAGCTGACGTTACAAAGCTTTGTCCCCCTGCCCTTTCGGATGCTGCCGAAAGAAAGACAGAAAACTTTGACAATGCAACTCGTGCAGAGCTTACAAAATGCGACCTTTTTGCAATGTATAAGCTCGATGTTGACGGTAAGTACACAGCTGTTGCTGATGACGAAAGTTTTGTTTCTCTTCTCTGTCTCGAGGGTAACGGTACGGTTAGATGCGCTGCAACTGAACTGACAGTTACAAAGGGTGAAAGCATCTTCATTCCCGCTTCGAGCGGTGAGTTTACAGTTGAAGGTAAGCTTGAAATTCTTGAAAGCACATTATAATAACAAAAAGTCGGCAAAGCGTTAAACTTTGTCGACTTTAATTTTATTTAAGATATGCTTCAAGTCTGTAAATCGGCTGACCGAGGTCAGAGAAGCGTTTTTCATATTCAGTTACGATGTTGCCCTCAAAATCTGAATTGTGAAGATCGAGAGAGATGTTTTTGAGCGTGAAGCCGTAATCTGAAAACTCACCGATTGAGTACTCGAAGAAATGCATATTGTCCGTCTTCTGGTGTATCTCACCCTGCGGAACAAGCATCATTTCATAAAGCTTCAGAAAATTCTTATTTGTGAGTCTGTGGTTAGCATATTTCTTCTTCGGAAACGGGCAGGAGAAATTAAGATAAATTCTTTCAATAGTACCGTCAGGAATAAAACACGGAAGATACTCTGCTCCACCGCTGATGAAATAAACATTCTTAAGTCCTGCTTCAAGAACCTTCTCACAAGCCTGTACGATCACGTTTGCACTTTTCTCAACTGCGATATAGTTGATGTCGGGATTACGCTTGGCAATTTCACAGATAAACTGACCCTTACCGCAACCTATTTCCATCTGCACAGGATTGTCGTTACCGAATATATCGTTATAATTGAAATATGATTTATTTTCAATTGCAGTGCTGAAGTTTTTATCATCAGAATAAACCTTAAAAAGAATATCCTTGCACTCCTCAAGTCTTGATTCGAGGTTTTTCTTTTTTCTCATTCTCATTTGTTGTCACCGTCCTGAATTACTCGGTACATTTTACCTTATTTTTGATACTTCGTCAACTCTTTGCTTGACAAAATGTTAATTTCAAGATATAATCACTATCAATGACTGTGACGGGAAAAAGTAGTACAGTTGCGAAGCAAAGAGAGTTTTCGGTCGGTGTAAGAAAACATGAACGCTGTGTGAAATACCTCCCCGAGTTGTGTACCGAACTAACAGTAGGCTACACCGTGTGCGCACGTTAAAGCGTAAGGGTGTTTCTCTTTTTGCACCCGCTGAGGTCATACTTGTGAGAGTATGATAAATAGAGGTGGTAACACGGTAATTCGTCCTCTGTCAATAATGACAGAGGATTTTTCTGTCACAAAGAAAGGAATAGTATTATGAAAATCTATGACGAACTCGTAGCAAGAGGTCTCATCGCTCAGGTTACGGATGAAGACGAAATCAAAGAACTTATTAACAACGGTAAAGCTGTTTTCTATATCGGCTTTGACCCCACAGCAGACAGCCTTCATGTCGGTCACTTTATGGCTCTTTGCCTTATGAAGAGACTTCAGATGGCAGGTAACCGTCCGATTGCATTGCTCGGTGGCGGTACAGGTATGATCGGTGACCCGTCAGGCCGTTCTGATCTTCGTAAAATGCTTACAAAGGAAGACATCGACCACAACATCGCTTGCTTCAAAAAGCAGATGAGCCGTTTCATCGAATTCGGTGAAGATAAGGCTATGATGGTTAACAATGCAGACTGGCTTCTTGACCTTAACTATGTTGAGGTACTCCGTGAGGTAGGTACTTGCTTCTCTGTTAACAATATGCTTCGTGCTGAATGCTACAAGCAGAGAATGGAAAAGGGACTCAGCTTCCTTGAGTTCAACTACATGATCATGCAGAGCTATGACTTCTATCACCTCTTCAAAGAGTACGGCTGTAACATGCAGTTCGGCGGTGATGACCAGTGGTCAAATATGCTCGGCGGCACAGAACTTATCCGTAAGAAGCTCGGCAAGGATGCTTACGCAATGACAATCACTCTTCTTATGAACTCTGAGGGCAAGAAGATGGGTAAGACTGCATCAGGTGCTGTCTGGCTTGATCCCGAAAAGACAAGCCCTTACGAGTTCTATCAGTACTGGAGAAATGTCGGTGATCAGGATGTTCTTAAGTGCATCAGAATGCTTACATTCCTTCCTCTTGAAGAAATTGATGCTATGAACGATTGGGAAGGCAGTCAGCTTAACGAAGCAAAGGATATCCTCGCTTACGAGCTCACAAAGCTTGTTCACGGTGAGGAAGAGGCTGAGAAGGCACGCGAGGCTTCAAAGGCACTCTTCGGCGGTTCAATGGACAGTGCTAACATGCCGACAACAACACTCAGCGACGAAGATTTTGCTGACGGTAAGATTGATATTCTTGAAGTGCTTGTTAAAACAGGTATCACCAAGTCACGCGGTGAAGGCAGACGTCTCGTTCAGCAGGGCGGTGTTTCCGTTGACGACAACAAGGTAACTGATATCGCGCTTTCATTCGCTCAGGATGACCTTAAGGCAAACGCAGTTATCGTAAAGAAGGGCAAGAAGGTATTCCACAAGGTACAGGCATAAATCTAAAAATAATTGAGAGGCTGTTTCACAGCCTCTTTTTTTGTATATGAAAAGTAAAAGCGGTATGGGTTTTACCCATACCGCTTGAGTTTTATTGTGCGATCAGAGAACTGTAACTGTACCTGTTGACTGATCGATTGCCTTTGCACCGTTTACGATATCATCAAGGTATGACTTATCGTTGTCGTTGATCAAAGGTCTTGTACCTTCAAGGTTTGCTGCTACTTTGTATGATCCGGTGAGTGCTGATGCTTCACCAACGAGCACTTTGAACAATGCAACCGAGTCTGTTGTATCGATAAGTGCGTCACCGTTGATATCACCGTAAAGT
>JAZROM010000104.1:0-39941 GCA_045648745.1 Acutalibacteraceae bacterium
CTTTGTACGGCAGTCACCTGCAACAAAGATTCCGTTTGCACCCGTCACGCAGGATTCGTCTGCGCTTGCGTAACCTCTTTCGTCAAGAGTGATTACGTTTGCAAAAGCTTCATTCTGCGGAATAAGACCGATTGCGATGAAGAGTCCGTCCAGGCTGATGTGTGAAACACTACCATCAGAATTTTTGGTGATTTCAACACCGTCAAGCTCCGTTTCACCTGTGAAAGCAGTTACTTTTGTACCTGTAATAACTTCGATGTTATTCTTTGCATAAACCTGCTCGGCAAGCTTCTTTTCACCTGTAAGGAAGTCGAGGTCCTGCATAACGTAAACTTTTGCAGCAAGGTCAGAAAGGAGGATTGCTTCCTGCAACGCAGAGTTTCCGCCACCGACAACACCGACTGTTTTGCCCTTGTAGAAAGCCCCGTCACAAACCGCACAGAAAGAAATTCCTTCACCTACGTACTTGTGCTCATTGGGGAGACCCAACATTCTGTGCTTTGCACCTGTTGAGATGATGACTGTTTTACCCTCGAATTCACCTGAATCGGTTACAACGGTCTTAATATCACCGTCTTTGATTTCAAGTGCTTCACAAAGCTCAACGTCTGCACCCTGTTCAAGCACCTGCTCAACGAGTTTGTCCGCAAATTCGTTACCTGTCAGCTGAATGAAACCGGGGATGTTTTCAACCTTGGGGGAGTAGGTAATCTGACCGCCGAAGGTTGCCTTTTCAATAACAAGAACGCTCTTATTTGCCCTGCGAGCATACAGGGCGGCGGTAAGCCCCGCAGGGCCACCGCCGATAATTATAATATCATACATAATAATATTATCCCTTATAAATAATTTTTAAGCGCCAAGAAACTTTTTGATATCAGAAACGCCTGCATACTTCTGAGCAACACCGTTTTCAATTACAACGAGTGTCGGAGCCTGTCTGATGCCGAGCTCTGTTGCAAGTTCTGCGTTTTCTTCAGCGAGGAGCTTCTCGTAGGGGAAGCCTGCCTTGTCGAGGAATGCACAAGCGATCTTACAGTTCGGGCAGGTTGCAGTTGCAAAAAGGATGTTTCTGCTTTCTGCTGCGGGAGCTGCTGCTTCAGCGGCAACTTCTTCAGCTACAGGCTGAACCTTTGTAAGCTTTGATCTTGAAATATCGTAAACCTTACGGTCCTTATATTCCTGAGTCTTACCGTCGTTCCAGTTCTTAACGGGACGGTAGTAACCTGTGATACGGCTGTAAACCTCTGCCTCTTCACCGCACTCGGGGCAAGTGAATGATTCACCTGCGATGTAACCGTGATTCTTACATACTGAGTAAGTCGGAGAAATTGAGTAGTAGGGGAGTCTGTAGTTTTCTGCAATCTTTCTTACAAGACTTGCACAAGACTGCCAGTCAGGAAGCTTCTCACCAAGGAATGCGTGGAAAACAGTACCTGATGTGTAGAGTGTATGAAGCTCGTCCTGCATATCAAGAGCTGTGAAGATATCCTCTGTGTAACCAACAGGAAGATGTGAAGAGTTGGTGTAGTACGGAGTCTGATCCTTTTCACAACCTGCAGTGATGATATCGGGATAGTACTTGAGGTCGTGCTTTGCAAGACGGAATGCTGTTGACTCAGCGGGAGTAGCCTCGAGGTTGTAAAGGTCACCGTACTGAACCTGATAATCAGAGAGTCTTTCTCTCATGTGGTTAAGAACGTCCTTTGCAAACTGCTGTGTCTTCTCTGTTGTCATATCAGCACGAAGCCATTTTGCGTTAAGACCAACTTCGTTCATACCGACAAGACCGATTGTTGAGAAGTGGTTGTTGAATGTACCGAGGTATCTCTTTGTGTACGGATAAAGACCTGAATCAAGAAGCTTTGTAATAACTGTACGCTTAACCTTGAGTGAACGTGCAGAAATGTCCATCATTCTGTCAAGACGAGCGTAGAAGTCAGCCTCATCCTTTGCAAGGTAAGCGATTCTCGGAAGGTTGATTGTAACAACACCGACTGAACCTGTTGATTCACCGCTACCGAAGAAACCACCTGACTTCTTACGAAGCTCACGAAGGTCAAGACGAAGACGGCAGCACATTGAACGAACATCGCTGGGCTCCATGTCTGAGTTGATGTAGTTTGAGAAATACGGTGTACCGTACTTTGCAGTCATTTCGAAGAGAAGCTTGTTGTTCTCAGTCTCTGACCAGTCAAAGTCGCGTGTGATTGAGTAAGTGGGGATAGGATATTGGAAGCCGCGGCCGTTAGCATCACCTTCAACCATGATTTCGATGAATGCTCTGTTGACCATATCCATTTCTTTTTTACAGTCTTTGTACTTGAAGTCCATTTCCTTGCCGCCTACGATAGCGTTGAGCTCTGCAAGGTCGTTGGGAACTGTCCAGTCAAGAGTGATGTTTGTGAACGGAGACTGTGTACCCCAACGTGACGGAGTGTTAACACCGTAGATGAAAGACTGAATGCACTGCTTAACCTCTTTGTATGAAAGGTTATCAACCTTTACAAAGGGAGCAAGATATGTGTCGAATGAAGAGAAAGCCTGAGCACCTGCCCACTCGTTCTGCATAATACCGAGGAAGTTAACCATCTGGTTGCAGAGTGTAGAGAGGTGAGCAGCGGGAGCAGATGTGATCTTGCCGGGAACACCGCCGAGACCTTCCTGAATAAGCTGCTTGAGTGACCAACCTGCACAGTAACCTGTAAGCATTGAAAGGTCGTGGATGTGGATATCAGCATTTCTGTGAGCGTTGCCGATTTCGTCATCATAAATCTCAGAAAGCCAGTAGTTAGCTGTAACTGCACCTGAGTTTGAAAGGATAAGACCGCCTACTGAATAAGTAACGGTTGAGTTCTCCTTAACACGCCAGTCGTTGATTTTGAGGTAATTGTCGATAATTGCCTTGTAGTCAACCATTGTTGCGTTGATGTTACGGATCTTTTCTCTCTGGCGACGGTAGATGATGTATGCCTTTGCAACATCGTCATAACCTGCCTTGATAAGAACAGACTCAACGCTGTCCTGAATGTTTTCAACAGAAATCTGACCGTCTTTGATTTTCGGCTCGAATTCTGCAGTAACTTTTAAAGCGATTAGGTCGATGATATCGGGATGCGAATACTTTTCGCATGCTTCGAATGCCTGGGAGATAGCTGTGCTGATTTTCGCGATGTCAAATGGTACGGTTTTACCGTCTCTTTTAATAACAGTATACATAGTTGTCTCCTTTTCTTAAATTTTCTGGTTTCTTTGCGAGTGGCACGATTATAACATAGATATTGTGTGCTTGTCAACCAAAAAAACACAATATCTTGAACAAAATATATGCCACAGTACGATATTTGGTACTAAATCTTGTGTTTGTCTAAAAAACACATCAGGATTTTGGTTATTTTACACCTCTGAGTACAGTATTTGGTACATTTTTCTGTGCCAGAGTACAAAATTCTACCATTTCTTGTGGTGTGTAGGAACTTAGTTCGCTGCCGATAAGATTGCCTGAGTCCACAAAGCCCTGCAGGAAATAACGTTTTGCACCCACTATACGTTGTGTGATGTCCGCAATGTCTTGTGCGGTATGAAACTCCTTTACAACGGTTGTTCGGAATTCATAATCAACTGCATCACTTAAAAGGAAATCTATACTTTCTTCAACCTTACGGATATCGTAACCCTCAAGTCCGACTGTCTCGGGATATTTCTCCTGGGAGTTTTTGATATCCATTGCAACATAATCGACAAGACCGTCTGCAACAAGTGCCTTGAGCTTATCAGGGTAACTGCCGTTTGTATCGAGCTTGACAGGCAGACCTGTTTCTTTGACCTTTGCGATAAACTCGGCAATATCCTTTTGCATAAGAGGTTCACCACCGGTGATACAGACACCGTCAATAATCCCTTTCCTTTTATAAAGGTATTCAATTATCTCTTTTTCTTCCCAGGTGTTGCTTTCGTCAATTTCCGTCACGAGTGAAGCGTTGTGGCAGAAAGGACAACGGAAGTTGCAACCACCCGTGAATACGGTACACGCTACCTTACCGGGATAGTCAAGCATAGTCATTTTCTGAAAACCGCAGATTTTCATATAGATTCTCCTTTTAATTGCGTACCCTCATATTATAGCAGAACAAATTGTGATTGCATATTGGTATCTTGTTTGAAAAAACAAAAGTTTTTATGTGAAAATTTTATACCAAAAAATATTAACCAAAAAATCCATGATTATTTTGTCAGCCTTGTTTATTTCATAAAAGTTGACACTCAATTTTCATTATGGTAACATTAAATCAACTATAAGTGCTTTTATAATATGAAAGCACAAAATCGTAAAGGAGCGATTTTGAATGAAAAAGATTTTATCCGTTATTATGGCAATTGTAATGGCTTTTGCTGTTATGGTACCTGCCTTTGCTTCGGCAGGCAAATGTGACTGCGGTGAAACACCGTCAGTTTATGTTGCTGCTCTCGGCAGTGGTTATGTTATGCTTGACGAGGGTACTGAAAACGAGCGCGTGCTTTTCAGACCCGCAACAGAGGATATTCTTGAGATTTTACTTCCTGTTATCCCTGCTGCAGTTGAGCTTATCGCGACAAAGAATTATGACAAATTCGGCGATGTACTCATCGGCTGCGTCAACGAGGCATTCGGTATGCTTGCACTCGATGGTAACGGCAATTCTCATCCGAGAGTAACAAGTGAACAATTCCACCCTGATACTGCAGAGCACGGTGGCGATCATTCATACTATTTCGGCTATGATTTCCGTATCGATCCCGTTGAAAATGCACGCAAGCTTCATACATATCTGGAAGAAGTTAAGGAGCTTACAGGTCACGACGATGTTAAAATCCGTGCTTCGAGTATGGGTGGCGTTGTAATGTTGGCTTACATCCGTCTTTACGGCACAAAGAATATTGAAACAATCATCTTCCAGAACTGTCCGCTTCTTGGCACAGCTGTTGCAGGTGAGCTTTTTAACGGTAAGTTTGAAATCAACAAGGATGCCCTTGTAAGATACGCTGAATGTGCACTTCCCGCAATCGAAATCGATTTTGTAAGCGGTATTCTTTACGCACTTTGTGAGGCACTTGACGGTGCAGGTGTCTTCGAGGCACTTCTCGGTATGGTTGACGGTATTGTTGTAAACCTCAAGGACAGAGTTTTTGATGAGTGTCTTATTCCTATTTTCGGCACACTTCCGGGTATCTGGAGCTTTGTTCCTGACGAGTACTATGAAAGCGGCAAGGTATTTATGAAGCTTGATCCTGCAACACAGTCAGGTCTTATTGCAAAGCTTGATTTCTACCACTACGAAGTTCAGAGCAAGGCAGAAGAGCTTCTCCGCGGTGCTCAGGCTGACGGTACAAACATCTACATCGTAGCAGGCTACAATATGCAGAGAACTCCGCTTGTTTCAGCATATATGGAAACATCTGACGGTACAGTTGATACAAAGTACGCTTCCTGCGGTGCAACATGTGCACCAATCGGTTCACAGCTTCCTGAAGATTACACTCAGGCAAGATTCAACGAAATCAACTACATCTCACCCGACAGAATGATTGATGCATCAACCTGTATGCTTCCCGAGTGCACATGGTTTGTAAAGGATATGCTTCACTCAACAACACACGACGGCCACGGTGTATTCTACGACAAACTTTTCGCAAGTGAAAAACAGCTTACAGTTTTTGATATGCCGGAATATCCGCAGTTTATGCAGAACGACACAATCAATCAGACATTCGTTCCCGTTGCAGAGCTTTCAAGCCCGATTGAGGACGCTTTCAATATGATGAAAACAATTCCGAGCTTCCTTAATTTTGTTAAGCTTGTTACAGTGGTTATTGAAACAGTTGTTGATTTTGTTTTCAAGAATCTTATTCCTGCTGTATAATTAATGAAACAGAGGGGCTTATAAAATGAAAGAAAAAAACCAGGTATTCAGCTTCCTGCCGAATATCATTTCAATGTTGCTTATCATTGCACTGCTTTATAAAAGAACAAATATGTTCGCAGTTGTCAATGTCGGCTTTATGTGTATCTGCACGGTGCTTGTGATTCTGAGTCTGATTATCAGCAAGAAGCCATCTAAAAATGTCCTTGCAGCTTATGCAACATCAGGCTTTGCCGTAACTATGTATTATATAGTATACGGAGCTGATGCAGGATTCGGTGCTTTTTCAAACTGCCTCGCAGGTTGGAAATCTGCTGAAAACACACTTTTTGCAGGTGCAGGTAATCTAGGATTGCGATTCCTCGGCAATATTCTTCTTGTTCTGCCGACGGCAATCATCTGCGGACTTCTTTTTCTGCTTGCAACCAAAAAAATGAAAAACGCATCTTTGCAGAAGACCCTTTCTGCAATTTTAAGTGTTGTATTTGTGTTTACAACAGTTCTTTATCTTCTCACAATGAATCTTCGTTCACAGCCGAATGTTGAAAGACTGTGGGAGGGGCACGACGATTACCTCGGCAAGGTTGACAAGGCATCAACAGACAATCCGAATGTTCTCTTTATCCTTATGGATGACCTCGGCTATGGTGATGTTTCGCTCAACGGTGCAATCTATGACACTCCGAACATCGACCGAATCGGTGAAGAGGGTGTAAACCTCGAGAATTTCTATTCCTGCTATTCTGTTTGTTCTCCTGCACGTTTCGGTCTTCTTACGGGTCGATATCCGTTCAGGGGCTATGCTGATAATGTTATCTATCCGACTATCAGCTCAACTACAGAGTTTGCAACAACACGCCTTTTTAACTCTTTTGAAATGGGTGCAAACTGTGACGGTATGCTCGGTGATGAAATCACAATTGCAGAAGTTTTCAAAAACGCTGGTTACAATACAGGTGCATTCGGCAAATGGCACCTTGGCGATTACGGTGAGTATCTTCCCACAAATCAGGGCTTTGATTACTTCTACGGCAGTCACCACGTTAACGATATGACACCGTTCTACCACGTTACGGAAGAAAACGGAGAATATGAAATTGTCCACGGCTATGACGAACTCGAAGATCAGAGTATGGCTACAAAGTGGATTCACGATGAAATCACACAGTGGGTTACAGATACGGTTACAAATTCAGACGAACCGTTCTTTGCTTACTATGCTTCTCCGTGGCCTCACGGCCCTGTTTATGCAGGTGACGACTTTGACGGTACAACAGGTATGGGTACTTATGTTGACTGCGTAACGGAGTTTGACTACTATCTCGGTAAACTTTTTGCAACTCTTGAAGAGCTCGGAGTTATGGACGATACAATCATCGTCTTCACATCCGATAACGGCCCTGCGCTTGAAGGCTCAGTCAATGAACTGCGCGGCGGTAAATACCTCGCTTACGAGGGCGGACAGAAGGTTCCGTTTATGCTTCGTTGGGGCAACGGCGGTCTCTGGGATGCAGGCACAACTCTTGAGCAGAGCGCAGTTATGGTTGACTTGTTCCCGACTCTCATCGACCTGTGCGGTGTGAGTGTGAACGGTGAAAAGAACGCAATGCCCGAAGACAGAACAATCGACGGTGTTTCGATGCTTCCGCTTCTCACAGGTGACAAGGTTATTCATACCGAAGAGCATCCGATTCTCCATATGAAGCGTGAAAAGCTCAAGGCAATTCAGTACACTGTTCCTGCCGAAACAGTTAAAACAAATGAAAACTATTCAAAATACGATTATGCTGTTCTCAATGAAAATGAGAATGTGACATTCAAGTATTTCAAGAATATCCAGAACGACAACTCTGCATTCTTTGACAAATACCGTAAGAACTGGCTTCATATTCTTACAGATGACGTTGGAGAAAACTATAACAGATCATCTGTTTATCCTGAGGTTGCTGAAGAAATGAATGCAAAGATGGACGAGATTGTGGCTTCGTTCAAAGAAAACCGCAGAGGAATATCAGCTATAGCTAAAGATTAAGAGGTATACTATGCCACCACTGTCAATAATGATTAAGCCTGCATCAAGCCTTTGTAATATGAGGTGCAGATACTGTTTCTATCACGATGTCACCGAGCACAGAGATGTGCAGAGCTTCGGCATTATGAGTGAAGAAACGGCAGAAAATTTAATCACAAAAGCACTCCACTTTGCAAACGGTGAAAGTGTTGCATTTGCCTTTCAGGGTGGCGAACCTCTCATTGCGGGACTTGACTATTTCAGAAAATTCGTAAGTCTTGTCAGATATCACAACACACTCGGCAGTCAGATTTTCTTTTCGCTCCAGACAAACGGTACACTTGTTACCGAGGAATGGGCACAGTTCTTTAAAGAGAACGGTTTTCTTATCGGACTCAGCCTTGACGGAGATTTTGAAAACAACCGCTTCCGCGTGGATGCTGACGGCAACAATACGTTTTACAAGATACTTAACACGGCACAGCTTTTTCAAAATACGGGCGTTGAATTCAATATCCTGACCGTGCTTACGGGAAACTGTGCCGAGAATATCGATGATATTTATAAGTTTTTCAGGTCAAAAGGCTTTAAATACCTGCAGTTCATTCCGTGTCTGCGACCTTTCGGGGACACGACGGAAAGTGAACTCTATATGACCGAAAAACAGTATGCCGATTTCCTGATAAAGTGCTTTAATTACTTTGTCAAGGATTATGTAAGAGGGGAGTATACAAGCATAAGATATTTTGACAATCTTGTGCATCTCTTTGTTGGCAACCGTCCCGAGCAGTGCGGTGTGTGCGGACATTGTACGCATCAGTTTGTTGCGGAGGGTAACGGAAACGTCTACCCCTGCGACTTCTACTGTACGGACGAGTGGCTTCTCGGCAATGTGAACGTTGTCAGCTTTGAAAGTCTTGCAAACTGCGAAAAAGCAAAACGCTTTATTATGGAAAGCCTGACGGTAGACGAAAAATGCAAAAAATGCAAGTATTATCCGCTTTGCAGAGGCGGTGGATGCAAACGCAACCGTGCCGACAGAGATTACTGCGAGGCATACAAAACATTTTTCTCATCCTGTTTACCGCTTTTCAGAGTGTTTATAAACGAAAAAAGAGCCTGACTTTGTGTCAGGTTCTTAATTTTTTGCCTTTATGCTATTTAAAAATTGAAACATCTGTGTTATTATGTTAAACGAAGTAATTTGTAAACTTTTAACTTTTCTCAAAAGGAATGGGTGATAAATATGAATTTTAAGAAATCAAATGCAACAATCTGCTTCCCGGGTAAGGAAAGCCTCGAGGGCGTCACCGATATGTGCATCGCAGCACATCAGGACGACATCGAAATTATGGCGTATGCTCCGATTTCCGAGTGTTATGACAGCGAGACACGCAATTTCTGCGGTGTTGTTATGACGGACGGTGCAGGCAGCCCCCGTGCAGGTGAATACAGTAACTACACAAACGAGCAGATGAAGGAAGTTCGTATCGAAGAGCAGAACGATGCAGCAAGACTCGGCAAGTATACTGCAATCATTCAGCTCGGCTATGCTTCATCCGAAATCAAGGACGGCGCAAATAAGGATACTGTTGACGAGCTTTATGATTTGCTTTGCAAGGTTCAGCCGAAGCGTCTTTACACTCATAACCTTGCAGACAAGCACGAAACTCACGTTGCGGTTGTTCTTCGTGTGATTGAAGCAGTCCGTCGTATGCCTGAAGAAATCCGTCCTGAAGAGGTTGTTTCTCTTGAGGTATGGCGTAATCTTGACTGGCTTCCCGACTCACAGAAGGTTTGCCTTGATACATCAAAGTATCCTCAGCTCGCAGAGGATCTTATCACAGTCTACCGTTCACAGGTTGTAGGCGGTAAGAGCTATGATAAGGCTGCAATCGGCAGACGCTGTGCAAACGCAACATTCTTTGAATCCCATAATACTGACGAGGCATCAAGCCAGAGCTTCGGTCTTGACCTTATGCCTCTTATCAAGGGCGATGCAACTCCGACTGAATACATCGTAAGTTACATCGATATGTTCAAATCAGAGGTAGAAAACACGATCGCGAGGCTTACAAAATGATTAACTTTGGTACAGGTGGCTGGAGAGCCATAATCGGTAAAGATTTTGTTTACGATAATATTGCCCGTGTTGCAACGGGTATTGTTGAACTTGCAAAAAAAGAGGGCAAGACGGATAAACCCATAGTTGTCGGTTATGACCGTCGTTTCCTTTCACAGGGCGCGGCAAAGTGGGTTGCAGAAGTGTTGGCAGGTAACGGATTGGATGTATGGTATATGCCGCGTTCAACTCCCACACCTCTTGTTATGCATACGGTAAAGGACAGTGAGCTTTACTACGGTATCGAAATCACTGCAAGCCATAATCCTGCAAATTACAACGGTATCAAGCTCATTGTTGAAGAGGGCAGAGATGCACCGCTTGAAACAACACAGGAGCTTGAAAGACTTATTGAAGAAGTAAAGGAAATCAAAAAGGTAGAGCTTGACGAAGGTATTGAAAGCGGAAAGATTGTATATCTGCGCAACCCGTTCAACAAGTTCCTTGATGATATTCTCGGTTTGCTTGATGTTGATGCCTTGCGTGAACGCGGACTTCGTGTTCTTTTTGATACAATGCACGGCTCAGGTGCTTATCCCTTGCAGGTAATTTTCCACACTGCACGTTGCACAATTGACACAATGAATCTCAACAAGGATGCATGGTTCGGCGGTATGATGCCTGCTCCGAGTGAGAATACACTCGGTCTTCTTCGTGACGGTGTTATCCGCGGTAACTATGACCTCGGTATCGCAATGGACGGCGACGGTGACAGACTCGGTATCATCGACCGTTGCGGCCGTTACATAGATGCAAACGAAATTCTTTGTCTTCTCTATTACTATCTTGTAAAGTACAAGGGTTGGAAAGGTCCTGTTGTGCGTAACCTTGCAACAACTCATATGCTTGACAGAATTGCAGAATCCTTTGGTGAAAAATGCTACGAAGTACCTGTCGGATTCAAATACATCTCTTCAAAAATTGACGAGGTTGACGCAGTTCTCGGTGGTGAATCCTCAGGCGGTCTTACCGTAAGAGGTCATATCCACGGTAAGGACTCCGTTTATGCGGCTTCACTTATGGCAGAGATGATAAGCGTTGTCGGCAAGTCACCGTCAGATATGGTTGACGAGTTGACCGAACAGTTCGGCAAGTTCGAAATGGTAGAGGATAATCTCCGTTTTGAGCCCGAATACAAAGATACAATCAACGACATCATAATGGTTAAAAAACAGCTTCCCGACTTCGGTAAAACCGTTGTCCGTGTAAATTATGAGGACGGATGCAAGGTTTACTTCGAGGACGACAGCTTCGTTATCTGCCGTTTCTCAGGAACTGAACCGTTGCTTCGCATCTTTGCAGAAAGCTCGGATAAGGAAACTGCAAGTTCATACATAAACGCATTCAGAGAGTTTTTGAATATTTAAGGAGTGTTTACAATGAGAGATTTAACAAAATATATGGGTGTTATCCCCGCATTTTACGCTTGCTATGAAGATAACGGTGATGTAAGTGCAGAGCGTACTGCAAACTTTGCAAAATATCTTCTTGAAAAAGGCGTAAAGGGTCTTTATGTCTGTGGCTCATCAGGTGAATGTATTTACCAGAGCAAGGAAGAAAGAAAGATTATTCTTGAAAGTGTTATGCAGGCTGTAGGCGGAAAAATGACAATCATCGCACACGTTGCATGTAACAATACAAAGGATTCAATGGAGCTTGCTGCTCATGCCGAGAGCCTCGGTGTTGACGCAATTGCTGCCATTCCTCCGATTTATTTCCACCTTCCCGAGGATTCAATCGCGAAGTATTGGAACGATATTTCTTCAGCAGCACCCAACACTGATTTTATTATCTATAACATCCCTCAGCTTGCAGGTGTTGCGCTTACAATGCCTCTTTTCAAAAAGATGCTCGAAAATCCCCGTGTAATCGGTGTTAAGAATTCATCAATGCCTGTGCAGGATATCCAGATGTTCAAGATGGAAGGCGGAGACGATTGCATCATCTTCAACGGTCCCGACGAGCAGTTCATTTCAGGCAGAATCATCGGTGCAGGCGGCGGAATAGGCGGTACTTATGCTGTTATGCCCGAGCTTTTCCTCAAGGCTGACGCGCTTCTTAAGGAAGGTAAGATAGCAGAAGCTTGTGAAATTCAGCACGCTATTGATAAGATTATCTACGCTATGTGTGCTTGTAAGTGCAATATGTACGCAGCAGCAAAGCAGATTCTCAGAGAAAAGGGTGTTGAGTGCGGTTCAGTACGTGCACCTCTTGCAGAGATTACAGAAGAGGGAATCGGACTCGCACACAATGTCAAGGTTATGATTGACGAAGCAATTGCAAAATTTGTCGGCTGAGGTGCAATATGAACAGAGAATACCTTATTGAAACACAAAAATGGGTTAAGGAAGAGCTTGAGCGTTGCGTAAATTTCTGGCTCAAAAACGGTATGGACGAGGTAAACGGTGGCGTTTACACATGTCTTGACAGAACAGGTAAGATTTATTCAACAGACAAGAGCGTATGGATGCAGGGCAGATGCGGTTGGATTTTTGCATATCTCTGCAAGGTTTACGGTGTAAAGGACGAGTGGCTCAAGGCTTCAAAATCCTGCCTTGGTTTTATGGAGAAATACTGTATCAACAAGGATGCAGGCAGAAGAATGTATTTCACAGTTACTGCAGACGGTAAGCCTCTGCGTCAGAGAAGATACTGCTTCTCCGAGGGATTTTACTGTATTGCAAATGCTGAATACTATGGCATAACAGGTGACAAAGAACACCTCGAGCGTGCAAGACAGGCTTACGACCTTATTTATTTCCTCAATCACGGCGGCAAAGATCCGACAGGTATGGGTGCAAAGACTGTTCCTGAAACAAGAACGGGCAGAGCACTTGCAGACCCGATGATTTTCCTCAACACAACTGCAATTATGCGTCGTGTTGACCCTGAGAACAAAGAGAAATATGACAAATACAGTGCAGAATGTGTTCACGATATTTTTGCATACCACCACAAGCCGGAACTCAAGTGCACACTTGAAAGTGTCGGTGTTAACGGAGAATTCTGCTCAGATTATACTGCAGGCAGAGTTGTAAATCCAGGTCACGACATCGAATGTGCATGGTTCATTATGGAAGAGGCTAACCGTATCGGTGACAAGGAGCTTTACAAGAAGGCAGAAGAAATTTACCGCTTTGCAATTGAAGGCGGTTGGGATAACGAGTTTGGCGGACTTCTTTATTTCAAAGACTGTCTCGGTAATCCTCCCGAAGCTTATGAGCACGATATGAAGCTCTGGTGGCCGCACAACGAAATTCTCATCGCTTCAATTATGGCATACCGTGATACAGGTGACGAGTACTATATGGATTGGTTCAAGAAGACTCTTGCTTATTGTCAGGAAGTTTTCTCTGACCCCGAATTCGGCGAGTGGTACGGCTATCTGCGCCGTGACGGCAAACCGACCGAACCTGCTTGTAAGGGAAGCACATTCAAGGGTCCGTTCCACCTCCCGAGAATGTTGATTTTTATCGACACAATCATCGATGAAATTCTCGCAAAATAAAACCTTATAAAATTAAAAGAACAAGAAACAGTTTTTCTGCTTCTTGTTCTTTTTGTTTTAAACAGGAAAATTTATCAACTAAAACATACAAAATTTTCATAATACTATTGTCTTTTTTGGCAATATGGTATATTATTGATTTATATTATTACTGAAGAGAGGTAATGTTATGAAAAAGAGTCTTTGGACTAAAGTAATTGCAACATTAGTTGCTCTCACGCTTGTTTTCAGTGCAGTTATTCCTGCTTTTGCAACTGCTGACAGCAAGTGCAACGGTGACTGTGGCCAGTGTCCGTCACTTGTTATTCCGGGTATTTTTCAGTCAGAGGTTTTCCTTTATGACGAAAACGGTGAAATTGCCTTAAACGGTGACGGTCAGCAGTATTCAGGTCCGTTCTACCTTGAGTCAACAACAGAAATTGTTAAGGTTGCGCTTGTACGTCTTCTTGTACCGCTTCTTATGGCTCTCGGATTCCAGCGCGACTACTTCGACCTTCTTGCAACTCAGGCAGGCGAGGCAATCGGCGACATTCTTATGGAGAACATCAGATGTGACGAAAACGGCAAGGTTGTCAAGGATATTCGTGCAACAAAATACAATGGTAGCTTTGCTGATCTTTCAGAGCATGATCAGAAGCACATTCTCGATAATGTACCCCTCCAGGAATATATCAATATCGCAGGCGGAGATCATCTCTATTTCTTCTCTTACTACTCACTCGGCAATATGATCGACACAGTTGAAGAGCTTTACGATTATATCCAGATGATCAAAGAGCAGACAGGTCACGATAAAATCAATATCGTACCTATCAGCCAGGGTGGTTCTCTTGCCAATATGCTTCTTCAGATGTATAAGGACAAAGGCAGAGACATCTCTGAAGACATCAACCGTATTGTTTACGTTGTTCCTGCAAAGAACGGTTCAACTCTCGTTGGTGAAATCATCGAGTACGGTCTTCTTGACGATGACGAGGCAATCTACAGTTATATGATTCCGCGTCTTCTTGAAAATTCATGGAGCAGTTATCTCATCAACCTTGCAATCCGTATTTTCCCGAAGGATGTTCTTAACAGCCTTCTTGACGGCGCAGTTGACGGACTTATAAACGGACTCAGATACAGCACTCTTATCTGGGGACTTTGCCCGTCAGAGAACTATCCTGCAGGTGCAGAAAAGTATCTTTCTGACGAAAGCACAAAGGAAATCAGACGTCAGACAGATATCTTCTATAACGCACAGGTCAATGCAGATCAGAACATCCTTGATGCAATCGATTCAGGCGTAAAGGTATTCGATATCTGTGGATACAACTATTCACTTTATGCAATTGTTGACAGCTGGGACAACGTTAATGCAGATGGTATTATTCAGCTTGAATCAACATCAATGGGCGCTGTAAGCTACGGTGTTGATGTTGAGCTTCCCGAGGGCTATGTAACAGAGGATCCTCATTGCACAAACCCCGACCACAACCACATTGACCCCCATAACATTGTAGACGCACGTGCAGGTCTTCTTCCTGACCACACATTCTATTTCTACAATCAGAATCACGAGAAGACAGGTAACAACGACGTTGTTATGCTTCTTGCAGTTGAACTTCTTACAGACGAAAACTTTACGGATGTTTATTCATATCCCGACCGTTTCCCGCAGTTCAACACTGCAAGAAATACAAAGGGTATTATCAACGATATCAAGGCTGCAAAGAAAATAGATACATCTTCACTTGATCCTGCAGTTGCACTTGAGCTTGAAACAGCAATCGCAAAGGTTGAGGCTGAACTTGCTGATACAGTTGTTGATAACGAGTCACTTGATAAGGCTAAAGAAGAATTCTACATCGCAAGAGCACACGCTCAGGGCAGTGAATATGTTGCACCCGAAGAGGATGAAACAGAGGCAACACTTACAAAGGTTATGAAGTTTGTAAATGATGTTACATACAAATTCTTCGGTCCCCGTGGCTGGTTTGACAGCAAATAAATAAAATTACGGGCGGGGCAGGTGACTGCCCCGCTTTTTTGGAGAGAATTATGACACCTATTAAATTTTATCTCGTAACAGATACCCATTTTTATGAGCCGTCCCTCGGTACAAGCGGTAAAGCATACGAGGAATATATGAAAACCGAACAGATATTACTTGCCGAAAGCAGTGATATGGTTAAAGCTGTTTTTTCACAGATAATGGCGGATAAAGAGACGGAATATGTAATTATGCCGGGCGATATATCCAAAAACGGTGAAAGAGAGAGCCATAAGAGTTTAATAAAAGAGCTTTATAAACTCAAAGAAGCAGGTAAAAAGGTTTATATCCTTACTGCATCACACGACTATAACGAGTGGTCAAGAAGCTTTAAGAATGACGAATGTGTACCTGTTGAAGGTGTAAGTCATCAGGAGCTTTATGACCTTTATTACGACTTCGGTTACTCGGATGCCCTTGCCGTGGATAAGCAGACACTTTCTTACGTTGCCGAAATTGCACCGAAGGTTCGTTTGCTTGCGGTTAACAGTGACAGCTGTGAAGAAACAAAGGGAATCATTGATGACAGACTTCTTGAGTGGCTTCAGATTCAGATTGACGAGGCAAAAAAAGACGGTTGCTTTATCTTTGCAATCTGTCACTATCCTGTTGTTCCGTGCGTACCTGTGTTTGACCTTGTCGGTGATGCACAGATAAGAAATTGGCGCCGTTTTGCAACCTTCCTTGCCGATAACGGTGTTGAACTCATTTTTACGGGACATATGCATATCCAGAGTATAAATGAGTTTTATTCAAAGCAGGGAAACAGACTCATTGACGTCTGCACAAGCGCAACGGTCGGCAGTCCCGTACAGTACAGAAAAATCGATATCTCCGCTGATGCGGTTATGAAGGTTGAAACCCTTGATGTGCCTGACTTCGGATGGGATTTAGGCGGACTTTCCGTGCGCGAATACTGCGACAAGCAGTTTGTTGTTTCCAACATCAACAAAATCAACCGCGCACTGAATGGTGACGAGGCATACAAAAAGATTCTTAAGAAAGTGCTTAACTCAATCAAGGTTAGCACACTCGGTAAAATCTTTTTTGTCAAGCCTGATAAGTCCATAAAAGATAAAAAGTTTATGGATTTTGCAGGTGAGATAGGTTGTTGTATTTTTGCAGGTGACCAACCTCATAAGGAGGGTACACCGGTTTACAATGCCGTATCAGGTATTCTTAAAAGACTTGATTTTGTTATAAAAAAGATTGAGCCGAAGCTGCAGAAGGGTGACGAACCGATTAATCTTACCGAAATGGTTCTGAACACAATCGCAAACAATAAAGGCTTTTCGGACAACAATGCCGAGTTCAAGTTGAAAAATACAAAATAAACTTTCGGGAGATGACTTGAAAAAGTTGTCTCCTTTCCGTTTTTTTACATAAACTCTCTTGACAAAATTAAAATTTAGCGTTAATATATCTATGGTTAGCGGATGCTAACTATTATTCAGATTTATAAGTTAGCGTTTGCTAACTGCTTGTTTTTTGATAAAGAGGAGGTTTTTATATGAAAACACTCAAAGAGGCGAAGGTCGGTCAGACTGTTAAAGTTGCAAAAGTTCACGGTTCAGGTGCTCTTAAGCGCAGAATTATGGATATGGGCATTACAAAGGGTGTTGAAATTTACATCCGTAAAGTTGCACCGCTTGGCGACCCGTTTGAAATCAATCTTCGCGGCTATGAACTGTCTTTAAGAAAAGCCGATGCTGAAATGGTAGAAGTCGAATAAATATCGTTTTTTACCCGTATGTTTTTTGCAATATCGGTTAGCATATACTAACCACAGGGAGAGGATAGGTTATGTCTATTAAAATTGCTCTTGCAGGAAACCCTAATTCCGGTAAGACTACATTGTTTAATGCCCTCACAGGCTCTAATCAGTATGTCGGCAACTGGCCCGGTGTTACTGTTGAGAAAAAGGAAGGCGCATATAAAAAAGAAAAGGATATCATAATAACGGATTTGCCGGGTATTTATTCGCTTTCACCGTATACTCTTGAGGAAGTTGTTGCAAGAGAGTATCTTGTTGGTGAGCGTCCCGATGCTATCCTCAATATTGTTGACGGTACAAACATCGAGCGTAATCTGTATCTTACAACACAGCTTATCGAGCTTGGCATTCCTGTTGTTATTGCAATCAATATGATGGATCTTGTGCGCAAAAACGGTGACAAGATAAACATAGAGGTTCTTTCTAAAAAAATAGGTTGTCCTGTTATCGAAATTTCCGCACTTAAAGGTGAGGGAATTCAGCAAGCAGCTGATGCGGCTATTGCTGCTGCGAAGGCAGAGAAAAAAGCACCGAAGCATATTTCTCATATCTTCTCGGGTGCGGTTGAACATGCAATTGCCCACATTGAAGAGGCTGCAGTTCACAATATGCCTGAAGACCAGCAGAGATGGTACGCTGTTAAAATTTTTGAGCGTGACCCGAAAGTGCTCGAGCAGTTGAAGCTTGACAAAGATAAGCTTGAACATATTGAATTTGATATCAAAGACGTTGAGGAAGAAATGGAAGACGATGCTGAGAGTATCATCATCAACGACCGATATATTTACATAGAAAGAATTATGCAGGGCTGCTGTAAGAAAAAGCACGCAGGCAGACTTACTGTTTCCGATAAGATTGACAACATCGTTACAAACAGAATCCTCGCTATTCCGATTTTTGTTATCATAATGTTGCTTGTTTACACAATTTCAATCGGAACAATCGGCGACTGGACAGTCGGATTTATGAACGATACACTCTTCGGTGGAATAATCATTCCTGCAGTTACAACAGGTCTTGAGTCTATTGGTTGCGCACCGTGGCTTGTAAGCCTTGTTGCTGACGGCATTGTCAGCGGTGTGGGCTCCGTGCTCGGATTTGTTCCGCAGATGGTAATTCTGTTTATGCTCCTTTCCTTGCTTGAGGACTGCGGATATATGTCCCGTGTTGCATTTATTATGGACCGTCTTTTCCGCAAATTCGGTCTTTCAGGCAAGAGCTTCATTCCCTTGCTCGTTGCCTCGGGTTGCGGTGTTCCGGGTGTTATGGCGAGCCGTACAATCGAGCTCGAGCGTGACCGCAGAATGACAATTATGACAACCTGCTTCATTCCCTGCGGTGCTAAGATGCCTCTTGTCGGTCTTATCGCTTCGGCGTTTTTCGGCAACAGTCCCGTTGTTGCAACAGCGGCTTACTTTATCGGAATATTGGCGGTTATCATTTCAGGCATAATCCTTAAGAAAACAAAGGCTTTCGCAGGTGATTCGGCACCGTTTGTTATGGAGCTTCCTGCTTACCACGCACCACTGCCACTCAATATTTTACGCACAACGTGGGATCGCGGATGGTCGTTTGTAAAACGAGCAGGTACGGTTATCCTTGCCGCAAGTGTTATTGTGTGGGTGCTTAACTCACTTTCGTTTGACGGTGGTCTTCATTACATCACAGATTCGGCAGATAAATCAATCCTGCAGATTGTCGGCGGTGCTATTGCCGTGATATTCAAGCCTCTCGGCTTCGGCACTTGGCAGGCGGCAGTTGCAACAATCCTCGGCCTTGTTGCGAAGGAAGAAATTGTCGGCGTATTCGGCTCACTTTCATCAATGGCAGAATCGTCTGTGCTTCAGGGTTCAGAAACATCACGTCTCGGACTTATCGGTTACGAGATTTTCGGAGGTAATGCACTTTCAGGCTTCTCATTTATGATATTCAATCTTCTCTGTGCACCGTGCTTTGCGGCAATGGGAGCAATCAGAAAAGAAATGAACAGCGCAAAATGGACTGTCGGTGCAATTTCGTACATGTGCGTATTTGCTTATTCGGCATCGCTGATTATCTATCAGTTCGGCTCATGGTTCAGCGGTGAGGGTAATATTGCAGGAACGGTTACAGCAGCCACGGTACTTGTTTTTGCGGGATATATGCTTTTGAGAAAAAACAAAAACGCAAACAAATAATCAATAAGGAGGTATTCGTATGAATGTACCTACAATCATAGTTGCTTCAATTGTTGCGTTGATCTTTTTTGCAATCATCATCAAGGCAATTGTTGATAAAAAGAACGGCAAATCCTCCTGCTCGTGCGGATGCTCCTGCTCCGGATGTGCGATGAAGGGTACATGCCACCCGACAAAATAAAAATTACAGGCTTACGGTTTTTGCCGTAAGCCTGTTTTGTTATGGTCAGTTTGCAATTTCTTTAAAATTGTTTCGCATCTCGTCTGCAGTACCTGTTGTAAGGTAATAATCATATTCAAACGGACTGTAGCTTTCAAGAGTCATAACCCTGACAACTGCAATGTAGGAAGTTGTGCCGTCAACGGACGGGTCGGGATTTCGTGTGTTTTCACGATTGAAGACTCCGGAAAGGAAGTTTGTTTCACCTGTAACATAAACACCTATGCCGAAGCTGTCATCAAATTCGCCGATAAATCCGGCCCAGTTTTCCTGTGATGTGAAAGTAGGATATCCGGCATCGGGCCAGAAAATCAGTTCAGGCTCAACAGAAAGTGTGTCGTTAGTCCAGGGTTTATCTCCACCGTAATAAATGAATCGGTTGAACGGCTCAACGCAATAGAAAGCGGGAATTTCCTGATCGCATGGGGCGGATTTATAGCCTGAAAAATCAGTGAATCTGCAAGAAACATGCACTTTACTGTTATCTATTTTATATGTTGCCTCCATATATGAGGGGGTGATATGCTCTTTGCTTTTTGCCCAGTCAAGAGGCTGGCACTTGATGTAAATTGAATTATCGTCCCATCTGACATCAACTATCTTACTGTTTTCATTGAACTGATTACCGCCTTGCACAGGGTTATATGCCCACACATTACCCATAAATTCACCGTTTTCGTATTCGGGCGAATTCTGTGCCCCGTAGTAAGACTGCTGAACAAGTCTGCCGGTATCGGCACGGTTGATAAGATTAACGTTTTTATTAACGACTTCGCCGTTATAGCGTTTGCTTGCGTTTGAGTCAACAAAAATTCTTCCGTCAACTTCAACTGCCTCGACATTGGAGTTGAGATCTTCCATATAGCTGAGTGCACCGCCCCAGAGGAGGTTGACACCGATTTTGTATTCGCTTGTCTGTATAAAAACATCTTCGTCGGGAATTTCTCTGTTAAAAAGTGAAATTCCGTTGATTGTGATTGTTGCGTTTTCTTTGTCGAGTGCTTCAAAGCTCAGTGAACAAATCATATTCGCCTTTGTGCCGTTGAGCATATTGTCGATAAAAGAGTAGAAGCAGATATCCGTACCTGGCTCAAGGAAAAATTCTTCCGTTTTGTTCACAACACCGCTGCGGTAACTGAGTTCACCGCGGATGTAAGCGTCAGCTGTGTACGAAATACCGTAGTAATTGTACCAACCGTGAGTAGCATCTTTAAAAGTAAACTCGGACTTATTGTCAAGAACGAGACTGTTACCGTCAAGCTGTGTACCGTCACCAAGTATGATTTTTTCTTCCTTGCCGTTGAGCGTTACGGCTTCTTCGGAGAATACACCTGTTTCGATACCGAAATCACTGTCATTAAGGCCGGGGAGGTAACTGACAGGATATGTAACAAATCCCAAAATGAAAGATAGAACAATGCTGAAAACTTTTCTGAAAAAAGCAAACATAAAAACACCTCACAATTGTTTTTTACATACTATCACATTTTTCTGTTTAAAGCAAATATAAAAAGCTCTTGCCATTAAAGAATTTTTCTGTTAGTATTAAATTCAAAGAAAGGAGATTTTCTATGTTTGGTTTTATTTCATTTATCAAGGGATTTTTGTCCGTAATTCTTACGGTTCTCAATTTCCTGTCCTGGGGCATTTTCGGTAACTTCACAGCGGATACAACACCGCTTTATGACGATTGTGAACTTAATTTTGCCGTATTGTCTGATATTCATATGACAGAAGAAAAGGCACGTGCGGATATGCTTCGTTTCGGCTTGCAGGATATGCAGAATTTTGATTCTGAGCTTGATCTTGTTATTGCATCGGGTGACATTACCGACCACGGTGAGCCTGAAGAGTGGGCAATGCTTGAAAGTGCATTTGCTGACTACACACCTGCCAAGAATATCATTCTTGCACAGGGCAACCACGACACATGGACAAGTGATGATAACTACGCTCTTTCAAGAGAACTGTTCATTGAATATAACAAAAAAATAGCTGACAGAGAAATTGATGAGGTGTATTATTCAACTAATATAAATGGCTACACATTCATTGTCCTCGGCAGTGAAACAGACCGTACAGCAGCATATATGTCTGATGCACAGCTTGATTGGCTCGCACAGGAAATGGAAAAAGCATCAAAGGACGGACTTCCGATTTTTGTTGTCTGCCATTGGCCTATCAACGAAAGCCACGGACTTCCCACCACCTGGGGTGACGATGAGCCTATGCCCGATGACGGCGGTATCGGTGATCAGTCAGCAAGAGTTGAGGAAATTCTTAAAAGCTACGAAAATGTATTTATGATTACAGGTCATATCCACAGCGGATTTACAAAAGAAGGTCAGGAAGATGTTTACGGTTATCTGAGCGTTGAATCTGATGGTTCATTCCACAGTATTAACCTTCCGCAGTACATGTATCTTACCCTTCGCGGCAGAATTGCCAACGGTACAGGCTTCGTGTTTGAAGTGTATGAAGATAAGGTAGAACTCCGTGCAAGAAGCTACTCTGCAGGGGTATGGTATTCAGATTACAATTACACAATTGACCTTGTTTAAAAGTTTATAAATCAATAAAAATGCGACAGATTTCTCTGTCGCATTTTTTATTGCTCTTCTTTATATTTTTCAGCCTGAAGGTTGAACATATATGCGTATTTTCCGTTCATCGCCATCAGCTCTTCGTGTGTACCGCTTTCAACAATTTCACCTTTTTCAAGCATATAGATAACATCTGCCATAACGGTGGTGGAAAGTCGGTGCGATATGAATATAACCGTCTTATCTTTTGCTGCACGGGACATTGCTTCGTTGAGTGAATATTCCGAAACAGGGTCAAGGTTGGCACTCGGTTCGTCAAGAATTGCAAACGGACAATCCTTATAGAATGCGCGTGCAACGGCAACCTTCTGTCCTTCACCGCCCGAGAGCGAAAGTCCGTTATCATCAAACTCACGCAGGAGGATAGTGTCTGCTCCGTTTTCAACCTCCTTACTGAAGCTGCTTTCTTCTAAAGCCTGCATAACACGTGCTTTGTCGGGGTTTTCTTTCATCGCAACGTTTTCACCGAGTGTTGCGCCAAAGAGTGAGAAATCCTGGAAAACAGCTGCATAATTGCTGTGATATGAACGGACATTCCAATCCTTGATGTTCTTGCCGTCAACAGTTATCTGACCTTCCGTTACATCATAAAGACGCAGGATGAGATTTGTAAGTGTTGTTTTACCTGCACCGTTGTAACCGACAAGTGCGATTTTCTGATACGGCTTTATTTCAAGGTTGATGTTTTTAAGTGTCGGTTTGTCACAACCGGGATATGTAAAGGAAACATTTTCAAGCTTGATCGGCACGGGCTTGTCGAATTTTTTGACGATATCACCGTCTTTTATCGTTTCTTCTGCAGCCATAAACTTTTTGTATTTTTCAACGTAAAGTCCGTTTTCACGCACACCGATTGCAAACCAGCTTGTCATCGCAAACACACTTGCACTGACAGAGCTTACACCGTTGAAGGTAGCGGCAAAGCTTCCGAGTCCGATTTCTTTGGTAACAATCGCCTTATAGCCCATATAAATTGTAACACCAAAGCAGATGAGCAATGTCATCGGAAGACTTTCCTGACTGAAGTAGAGTGCACACTGCTTTTTAAGGAAAGGAGAGACTGTGAAAATACGGTCAAGAATGTTCTGATTATAACGTCTTTCAATCATTTCACCTGCAGGATTAAGTCGCAATTCTTTTGCGTAATCCTGAAGATAGAATACTCTTGAGAAGTAGAGATTTTTTCTGTCAAGGGGAGTCATAACTGTCTTTTTTTCAATGTTGACCTTAGCAATCAGTCTGCCGAGAGGTACCATAATTCCCACGCACAGAGCAATGAAAATTATGCACACGGGGTCAATCGTCAAAATGACAGTGGTTATCGAGATAATTGAAACCATATGGGTGAAAAAGTCCTGCGTGTCAGACAGAATATCATCCACACGAGTGCTCATAGTGTTCATCGCAAGAACAAAATCGTTGTAAAACTTCGGGTCATCATACGACTGGAAATCCATTTTAGCTGCTTTTTCATAAATCTGTGAATAGAGCTTGTAATGGAGCTTTTCAGCCATTCTCGGACGGTAAATTTCGTAGAAAACCGTTCCGCCGAGAGTACCGATAACAACAGTTATTGTGAAGATAACACAAGCAACCGCAATACGGTAAAGGTCTGTACCCTGTGTTACGACATCGATGATGTATTTAAGAAGCACGACGTTTGAAAGAAGCCACGGCAGGTTCGACAGAACGTCAAAGAAAAGAAGCGAGATAAGAAGCAAGGGCGCATTTTTTATAACGAACTTCAGCATGAAAATATAGTTTTTAATGCTATGCGCGCTTTCTTTTATATTGTTATTCTTCATCCTCGTCAGCCTCCTCCTTGTATCCTGAAGCCTGCAAGGTGAACATCTGACAGTATTCACCGTCGATATTCATCAGCTCTTCATGGGTACCATTCTCAATCAGCTTACCGCCTGCGAAGACAAGAATATTATCACTTCTTGTTGCGCTGGAAAGTCGGTGAGAGATGTAAATAACTGTTTTATTCTTTGTACCCTCCATCAGGCTGTCATACATTTTTGATTCAGCCACGGGGTCGAGTGCGCTTGAGGGCTCGTCAAGAATTGCTATGTCAAAATTCTTTGCAAACATTCTTGCGATTGTAACCTTCTGACTTTCGCCGCCTGAAAGAAGAGCGCCGTCCTCAACAAATTCACGGGTAAGAATGGTGTTTTCTTTCTCGTCAAGTGTCTGAATTTTGTCGTAAACACCGCTTTGCTTGAGTGCCCCGATTGCACGATTGATGTTGTTTTCATCAACCTCTTCAATAAGAACATTTTCTGCAACCGTCATCGCAAAGATTCTGTAATCCTGAAAAACACTCGCAAATTTCTGGCGGTATTTAATAAGGTCATATTCTTTTATGTTTATGCCGTTATAAAGTATTTCACCCTCCGTGACGTCATAAAGCCTCATTATAAGCTTTGAAAGGGTGGTTTTACCTGCACCGTTATGACCGACTACGGCAATGCTTTCACCCTTGTTGATTTTAAACGAAATATCTGTCAGCGTATCTTTTTTGCTGCCGTGGTAACGGAAAGAAACGTTCTTAAATTCAAGGCTCTCAAAATCACCCGGCTCAATGCCACCGCCCTGAATCTGAGGCTCATAAGCAAGAAACTCGCGCAGATTCTGTACCCAGAGGCATTGCTTCTGCTGCATTGTAAAGTAACGTGCGAGCTGATTAAGCTTATTTCTGCAGTTTGTGATTGCGGAAACAAGCACCGAAAAGTCAGAAATCGGCAGGTCTTCGCGCACGATAAGTCTGTAACAACCGTAACCGAATCCGCCTGCAATCGGAATAAACTGACCGAAAAAGTCACTGAAAACCTCAAGCAGGGCAATACGCCAACCGTATTTATTGATAGTTTTGATGTTGTTGTCAGTAGCTTCTTTGAAACGGCGCTTGACAACGGTGAAAATGTCTGTGGTCTTGATTTCTTTTGCAAAGTCTTTGAGAAGGACTGTTCTTTTGGTGTAGTCTTTCTGCCTTTCAAAGGGTGTCATTTCTTTTTCTTTTGCAAACTCAACACCGTTACGCTTGACCTGAAAATACATAACTATAACAGGACAGAGGATTATGAGAAGGAGTAAGGGGTCGAGCTGATAAAGGTAAATAACAAGAAAAATGATACTGATAACCGATCCGAGTGTCCATGCCGAGCCCTCAATGATTCTCTTGTATGCACCTTTTTCGATAACCCACGTTGCACGGTTATAGTTATCAAAAAACTCGGGGGTCTCATAGCAAGCAAGCTCAACCTGCTGTGCTTTTTCAAAAATCATTCTGTTTATGTAACCCTCGTATTTGAACTCATACTTCTCGCGCACGGGGTGGAAAACAATGTAGCTGAAAAGGTCAACGGCAATCTTGCCGAAGATAATCAGACCGATTTTGATTGCAAATTCCTTAAAAGTACCGTTGCCTTCGATAATCGAAATAGCGGTCTGCAGAAACATAACGTTGAAAACAACAGCGTAGTAAACGTTTTCTGCAATATAGGCAAGGTAGATAAGGATAGTTGCAATCGGTGCACTTTTGAAACTGCACTTAAGCATAAAAGCTGTGTTTCTGAAAATATGCGCTTTTGCTTTAAAGTCAACTGCACTTCCCATTTGTTTTCTCCTGTTTATTAGAAAATTTTTGTGTAAGCCTTAGCCCAGATTTCAACAAGCTTTCTGTCCCATTTTCTCGGGATTGCAAGGCAGGCGGCTGTTGCCGCAGTGATACGGTTGCCTGCACCGAGCATCTTGCCGAGAAGCACAGGGTCAGAGCAGGACTGCTTAGCCTTGTTGAGAAGGTCGGGGATGTCGTAAATGTCAAATGTATCAAAGAAGCTGCCGAAGTTTGCTGTCATTGTGACATTACGGTCAGTAAGAATACCTGTTTCAAAGCAATAGTCAAGGTCTTCGGGAACAAATTTGAACATAAGGTTTTTGACACACTCAAGCGGAGCGAGTCCTGTGCCGAGATGCTTGTAGAAAAGCACCTGATATTTCCACAGACTTTCTACGCTGAATGCCTGAGCAGGGTCGTTGATAACTGTCTCTGCAAGAATACGGGCTGCCTTGAGTGAGTTAGCGATACCCGAGCCGATAAGCGGCACTGTCATAAATGCGCTGTCACCGATTGCCGCATAACCGTCAGCAACCATAACTGAAAGCGGATGGCGTACGGGGATTTCAACAAACTGACCGCCACGGACAATTTCTGTACCGAGACGCGGATTTGTAGGACGGAGAAAATCAAGATGTCGGTTAACCTCATCCATATCGAATTCCTCAAATCTTCCGATAAGAATGTCTGTGTGTTCATCCTCAGATGCAACCCAGCTGATACCGCGTACACCTTCGGGAAGAAGGAGAACCTTGAATTTATCTTCAACCTCAACATCACTTGCCTTGTTATAGAAAGCGCGGAAGATTGTGATTTTCTGCTCGCGTGTTACTTCCTTTTCGATCATAAGGCTTTTCGGAAGATTGCGGCGGATAGGGGAGTTCATACCGCAGGAGTCAATGATAAGATCTGCGAAGAAATCGCCATTTGCTGTGCGGATACCGACAACACGGTTGCCGAGCATAATCGGCTTCTGAACCTCACAGTCATAAACGATTTTAACACCCTTATCGACTGCGTTTTTGATGAAATGGTCGTAGATATCTTTGCGTTCCATCTTGATTTCGAGTTCATCCTCGGGAACGTGCTGACGAAGCTTTGCACCGTTGGGGGCAACGAATGTCATATCTTCTTTATATTCAAACTTGTCCTCGTCAGGCATATCCATTTCTGCAATTCTGAGTGCCTTCGGAGCGAAAATGTCTGTCCAGTCATAGCCGAGAGTGCCTTCGGACTGCTTTTCATAAACAGTAACATCATAACCGCTTTCAGCGAGAATAGCCGCAGCCGCAATACCGCCGTGGCCGAGACCTGCAACAATAATTTTCTTTGCCATAATAAACCCTCCGTAAAAAATCAGATACACAAAAAGTATAGCACCAACAAGATGTTTATTCAAGAGAATAAGTTCAAAAAAGGCAATAAAAAAACGCCCTGCAGGGCGAAACAACAAAAACAATATAAAAAGATGCATAAAATTGAAATAACCCCTGACCGAATGTTTCTTTACACATTTGAGCCGGTCAAGGGTTATTTCTGTTCACTCTTGATATCTAACATCTTTTTATATACCTCTCTTTCATCAGTTTAGAAAGTTCTTCAACAACTCTGAACTTGATTTAAAATGTTTTTTACGGTTGCTGATCAATATTTCAGGTCTCCATTAACATCTTAAATTTTATTTAAGTTTATTGAAGTTCTGCTCATTCTAAATTTAAAATCTGTTCCGATTAAATTTAAAATTCTTCTTACCACTTTCGGTTGAATTATTGTTCTGACCACGGATTTTAAATCTGAATCAAAGAACTGAAATTAATTTTAAAACTGAGCTTTGGTTGTTACCTGTTCATTGGTATCACCTGTTCCTTTCTGTGTCTATAATATAACACATCTGCAACCGAAAATCTATTCGCGTGTTCAATAAAGTTAAAACCCTCAAATTATGCAAAACACAGAAATCTTTCCCGGAGGGTTCAAAACCATTGACACATAAGGTTTTTATGTGTTATCATAAGTATGTTGGGCGGTTGAAAAACTGCCCTGTTTACATTTAAAATAAATAGGGATTTGATATAGCATTTCCCGACAATATGTGATAGAATACGAGTAATCAATTTTTTGTGAGGTTGTTATGAAAAGAGTAACTGAACTTGACAGAGAAACACTTAAATATTATGCACGGATGGCAGCAGAAAGCTTTGTTGACGATCCTGTACATAAATTCGCAACCAAAAACGTTGAGAGACGCAAAAAGTTTGTTTATCACTTTTTGCTTGAAAGACTCACTTCATCAAATAAATGCGATGTTTTTTATGTCGATGACGAGGCGAGGGCGCTTTGTGTCTGGCGTGACGCGCATAACGAGTACACCGTTTTTGACTTCCTGAAATGTCCGAACTGGGTTTTCCTCTGTTATTACATAACTTCAACAGTCAAAACTCTTATGGCATACAGCCATCTGGATTCCAAAGTTTTTGACGAAAAGACTCTTATCATTTCCCCGGTTTTCGTTGATCCTCAGCATCAGGGCAGGGGAATTGCGAAAGAAATGATTAAAAAGGGCATTGAGGAATTTGTTCCGCAGGGTTACAAAATCGGACTTGAAACGCAGAATCCCGACAATGTCGGTTTTTATGAAAAACTCGGATTTAAAATCATCAAAGAAGAGTTTTACAAGCTTGAAAAAATACACAATTATTATATGGTTTACGAGGGTTGAAAGATATGAAAAACTATAATCACGCACTTAAGGTAATGGAAAAGCAGGATTACCCTGCAGAAGCAAGAGAAGTTATTATCCGTACGCAGGACAAAATTCTTGCTGATGAAAAAGCAAACAAAATCTACGAGTCAATGTACCGTGCATATTGGCTTAAAAAGAAGAATTTCGATGCATTTTCCGACAAGGTCAAGGAACTTGCAACACTTATCGGTGAACACGAGCATACGGTAAAGCTTGTGCTTCTTATCAACTGCACAAAGCCGCTTCTTACCGAGTACAGAAAGAAGGGTATCAGCGAGGATATCTATTGGAACACTATTATTGACCTTAAGGTTAAAATGCTTGAATGCATAGAAAATTACGGTGTTCCCGGCACATTTGTTGAGGGTTGGTTCAAGCAGTTCTACACTCTTGAGCGTTTCGGTATCGGCAGATTCCAGTATGAGCTTGCTGATTTCTGCGAGGATTATTACGAGGAACACGGCATCGTGCTTAAAGACAGTGAGTTCGTTCTCGGTATGCACATTCCGTCACACCTCGGAACTCTTGACGAAGAGACACGTATGGATTCCTACAAAAAGGCTTATGAATTCTTTAAGGACAGATTCAACGGTGGACCGATGGTTGTTTGTTGCGGTTCGTGGCTTCTTTACCCCGACAACCTCAACATCCTACCCGAAAAGTCAAAGGTAAGAGAATTCCTTCTTGACTATGAACCGCTTGATATCACAAGAACTTATGACTTCGGTGATGCATGGCGAGTTTACGGTGTCGAAAACGCTCACAAGAGAGTTCACGAATTGCCGAGAAACACAAGTATGCAGCGTGCATTTGCCGAGTGGTTTGAACAGGGCAAGAAGTGCGGTCACGCATACTGTATTCTCATCTTCGACGGTGAAAAGCTTCTTACAAGAAACACAAGAGAAGAGTTCAGAGCAAAATTCGGATATTAAAATTTATGCACTTCGGATAAAAACGAAGTGCATTTTTTGTGCAGTAATAGATACGGTTTTGTGTTAGAATATATCAGACGGAGGTATAGCTATGAAAAAACTTATAAGCATTTTATTGGTGATTTTAACTCTTGTTGTTATGCCACTGCAGGTTATGGCGGCAGATGCAAGTAACACAACAAGTTCGGAATTTACCGTCCTGCCCGAAAAGGTGACAGAGACAACGGAAATCCGTACCCGTAAAAAGGTTGACGGACTGCGTTTGTATGTTGACGAAGAAAATCCGCTGTTTATGATAAGAAACTGCCCGACAGCAAATGTGCATATTCCTGAGGTTGCGGCAGATGCGGCAATCAAGACCTATTATGCACTTCCCGAGGATGTCAGAAACTTTACCGTTATCTATATGGACGAAGGTCCTGCATATATGACACCGCAGGAACAGCTTGACTATTGGTACGCACTTCTGGACCTTCTTGAGGTTGCGCAGATTCCTGTTGTGCTTCAGTCGGAATGCTTCTGCACTAATAAGCAACGCGACCCGTTTACACAGGAGCAGCTTTCGGATTTCTTCAAGAAATATACAACTCTTATGGGATTTGTTCAGGTTGAGCTTTCAACAAACGGTGTAACAAACGAAAAGCTTGCCTATGATGAGGTGACTGAGGATAACGGTGTTAACAAAAATATCCTTGCACGAATGAAGTCCTGTGTTAAGGCTTGTGCGGAAAACGGCGGACTGTTTATCTGGCAGGATATGGAGTACACCTATTGGAAAAAGATGAATTTTGTAAATTTCCTTCTTCAGGACAGGGAGCTTTACGATCTTCTCAAGAGCAATACCGAAAACATAATCATTATGGATAAGCACAACGGCCATGGCAGACACTTTGCATCACAGGCAAATATTATGGGTTGTTGGCTCGACGATGTTTGCGGTAACTGGGGTGTTAACCTTGAAAATTTCCTTTGGTACGAAGAAGGATTCATTGACTATGATGATATCGGTGTTGCACCAAATGAGCCGGATTGGATTCATACGGCGAAGTACCCACCCGCACTTTTCGGTATTGATATGATTGCCGACCTCGTCGGCGGCGCAACGGTTTATGCAATCGAAGGTACATTCAGTCGCGGTGGACTTTATCACTTCGTTGACGGCGAGGTTATTATGACTCCGACATTTTACGATGTGCTTTATCCGATTTATCAGTATATTCTGGGCGGTGCCGTTCCCGACAAGGATGAGGTTAAGGAAAACATAAAGGTTGCATATAAGATGACAAGTCCCATTGCACATGCAATCAGCGGAAATGATGCACACTTGTTGCAGGGACTTTACTGTGATTCTTTCACCTTCTTACAGGAAAAATTTACAAACATCTATTTGGATTGCTCCAAGGATTGGGTTCCTTCAACAGGCAGATATTATATCGTACCAATCCTGCCGATATATTCGAATCCGAAAGAAGTTCTTCCCGACAGCTTTATTCTCAACGATTTCAACTATTTCTTCAGGTTACTTTTTATCAAACCGATAAAACAACGCTTCTTTGACAAGAAATATGAAGAAACTTATACGGGAGACGGAGTACTGTTTGATATCAACAATTATGTCTACGCATTCAATTCAAATGAAAACAAGACGATTGATGCACAACAGACCGTCAACTACACCTTGCCCGACAGCGGAAAGGATATAACTCTCAGGATGGAAGCCCACACCTATGCGATTATTGATGAGGACAAGGACACAATCAGTATTGATATGTGTAACCTCCGTCTTGACACAGATAAGGTGTGCAATTTCCTTGAATCCGAGGATCAGTTTATGCGCGAATACGCGGCAGGCGGTAAGCAAAGCGACCCGAAGAATTTCCGTGAAACCGTTATTGAGCTTTCAGGCTTTGAAGAAAAGCCGACTGTAACTGCAGACGGCACAAACGGTGCAAAACTCAAAGAAGAGTGGAACTCTGCAACAGGAACACTCACACTCACCGTAATCTCAAACGGTCAGGTAAGAATGACAGTTGAATAAAAATATTTAAAAAGCAAAAGAAGCGGAGATTTTCCGCTTCTTTTATTTATTATTTATCAACTTTCTCGAAATTGATTTCATATTCGTCTATATTCTTAATAGATGCAGTAAGAATATCTCGGATTGTTATTTCAGCGTTTTTCTGAGCTTTTTCCAACAATCCATTTTCTACTGCACGAGCTTTCATGCTGTAGGAGGTTTCTCTATCAAAATTTACCTTATCCTGTACTTTTATAGGATTGAAAACATTATCTTTTTCATCTAATACCTCAACACTATTGTAATCAATTTCATACGATAGAATTTCTGCATACGGTAAAGTGATGGTGATAGATTTACCTTGAACTGTAATTTTCATTTTTTCTAGATCTACACCAGCTTTGATAATACCATCCCATTTCTGAACGAAGGATTTTTGTGACCATGAATCAGGTAAGACAGCAATATGTTTTGTGTCAGAAAACTTTGCAGCATTTGTAAATATGTATTTTTCTGTAACGAGTTCCTTGATATCGGTCAATTCGTTTGATAAAGTCTGTTGAACAATTTCAGGTGTTACCGGTTCGATAACCACCGGAGTTTCTTCAATTTCGACGATACGGTTTTGCAATTCTACTATTTTGGCGTCGGCTTTATTTTTAGCTGATGCGTAACCTGCAAACCAAAAGCCTACCAGAATTCCTAATACAGCCAAGGTAATTATTGTGCCAAAAATGATTCTTTTTCGAATTTTTTTTCTTCGGGCAATAACGAGTGCATCTTGTACATCTTTGTCTTTTAAAAAATCTGTCATGTTATTTTTCCTCTTTTCTACTTTTTTGAGCGTATGCTCTGCAAAAGAATATGTAATTTTCGCGCAGAGTTTTAATCAATCTTACAACGATCTGATTTTATCTTTGTATTTTTTCAAAAACGCTTCGTTGACTTCGTCACCACCATCAACATTACTGCTCGAGAATACTTCAGGAGTAACTCCGTCTGAAAGCATTATTTCAACAGTACCCGTAACAACGGCATTAAGGATTGCTGCACCTGCAGATGTAGATGTCGGGGCAACGCTTCTGCCCAGCTCATCGAAGTAAACGCTTGCATCTCCCACACAACCCATATTGTCAAGCACGATGTCAGCAAACTCGTAGAGCTTTTTACCGCTGGGGTGGCGTGATGCCATTGACCTTGAGTGGTTCAGGTTAGTCAGTGCGACAACCACAAGTCCCTTGTTATTTGCAAGCTGTGCCATATCCACGCAGACACCGTTTCTTCCCGAGTTGGAAATGATAACGATGACATCGTCTTTCTGCATTTTGTAGTCAGCAAAGATTTTGTCGGCATAACCCTCGATACGCTCCATTTCCGTGCTTTTGGATGCAGATTCGTGAAGCATAAGCGGTGTTTCGAAAACAGGCTGAATTTTCACAAGACCGCCTGCACGGTAAAAAACTTCTTCAGCAAGCATATGTGAATGTCCCGTACCGAAAAGGAAGATGTTACGGTCGTTTTCAAGTGCAGTTGCAAAAGCTCGTGCTGTTTCGTCAATTGCATCAATCTGATTTTCGGTTATATCTTCAAGAATTTTTTGCATATTCTTTAAGTATTCAAGAGTCTTTTTCATACATTATCCTCTTTCATCGCCGCGAAAACTGCACCGTATTCGGGCGGATATTTTATAATTTCAACCTGTGTATCAGGGAACTTTTCTTTTATAAGTGAAACAAACGGTTCACGGAACATTTCGCAGTTCACAAGAATACCGCCCCACATTCCGAGGGGAGTACCGCACGGCATACGCTTAAGCAGAGCAGAAACCGTGTCCGCAAGAAGACCTGCGTGTTTTGTTATAATTCCGTTTGCGACATTGTCACCGTTTTTTGCACACTCGAAAAGCACGGGCGCAACTTTTGCGACCTCACTGTTGGAAATCGGCGGATCGTAGAAGATGTCAATCAGTGAATCGATGTCCGTAACATTGAAATGCTCAAGAACTTTTTGTGTAAGTGCGGTCGGTTCAGCACTGCCTTCCGCGCCGCAGATTGCCGCTTTTACCGCGTCGAGTCCCAAAGCATAACCCGAGCCCTCATCACCGAGAATGTATCCCCAGCCACCCGTGTGGATGATTGTTCCGTCCGTGAGCTTGCCGACAGCCATCGAACCCGTACCGCTGACAACCATTGCTGCCGCGCCGTCGCATTTCATTGCTTCAAGTCCGATGTAAACATCAGAATCCATAGCAATTTTCGGGCAATCAATTATACCTCCGCAAAGCTCCTGCGTGAAGCTGTCATCAGCACGGTCAGACAGTGCGGGCATACCGATAAAAGCACTGCTGAGTGCGATGTCTTTACCATCGAGCACACCGTCAACAGTCTCTTTAAGGTTTTTGCGTGCCGTGTCTGTGCCGACAGAATTATAATTGATGCTTTTACCGACATAACGCGAAACAAGAGTGCCGTTTTCATCACAGATGATTGCAACGGTTTTGGTACCGCCGCCGTCAATTCCGAGATAATACTTCATATTTATTAACTCCAATCAGAATCGAAGTCCGAAAGCAACATCGTCGCCGTCCTGCTCGATAAATTCAAAGCCGTATTTGTTGTAGAATGCCTGACCTCTTTCATTTTTAGAACCGACTGTCAGCATAACACCGCATACACCTTTATTTTTAAGGTGTGCCGAAAGAGTGTCAACCAGCTTGTGTCCGATACCCTGACGGTGATATTCCGGCAGAACATCAATGTGCAGGTGAGCAGGGAAGTCTTTTTTATATTTTTCCTGAAGCTTTGTCGAACCTAACGCACCTTTACGTGCATTAAAGCTCCAGACGACCATATCTTCATCAAGTCGGGGAACATATTCTTCATCAAAAACTTTTTTGTATGCGTCATAATCCTCTGTGCAGATGATGTATGCGATTGCCCTGTCGTTTTCGTCAGCGGCAACAAAGCAGTTTCTGCCTTCGTTTTCGAGGTAATAATTACAGTAAGTTGTAAGGATATATTTCTTCTCAGTTTCGGTCATTTTGCAGGGACCTTCACTGTTCAGGCAAACAAATCTAACATTTTCCTTGTCTTTTTCTTCATAAGGTCTTATAATCATAACAGCACTCCTTATAATTCGATAAGAAAATTTTAACACCAAAACAAATGAAAATCAATACTCGGAGGTAAATATGATTAACGGTTTTGTATCTTTCCCGATTTTTGAAAATTTTTTCAGTGCAGACAGCATCCGTGTCACGCTCAAAAAGTCAAATTTGTGCAGGGTCTGCTACTGCGAAAAGACGCAAAGAGTAACGGATGAAAAGTATATACTCAACATCGAACACGTTGACGGTGTTGCACTTGTAACAGTTGAGTGTTCGGGTGAGAAGGGAGCTTTTTATGCTCTTTGTGACCTTAAGCAAAGGGTAGAAACCAACACGCTCGAAGACGGTGTTTGTATCTGCTCACCTTGTTTTAAAACAAGAGGATATATCGAAGGCTTTTACGGCACACCCTGGACTCACGAAAAGCGCAGGTCTGTTATGACCCTTATGGCGTTCAACAGAATGAATACCGTTTACTATGCCCCTAAGGATGACGCATACCACCGTGACCTCTGGCGCGACCTTTACCCCGAAGATGATTTACTCAGACTCAAGGAACTTGTTGACCTTGCAAAAGAGTATTATATGGAGTTTCACTTCTGCATTGCACCGGGTCTTTCAATGAAGTATTCTTCTGACGAGGAATTTGAGACTCTTATGAAGAAAACCGAACAGCTTTATTCAATCGGTATCCGTTCATTCGGACTTCTTCTTGATGATATTGACGAAGAGCTTTTCTACGACGAGGATAAGGCACGTTACGGTGAAACAGTCAATGCGCATATCGATCTTGTCGCAAGGTATCATAATTCACTTCTTGAGCTTGATCCTGCCGTAAAACTCACCGTATGTCCGACACTTTACAACGGTATCGGTAACGAATACTATATATCTAAGCTCGGCAAGAACATTTCACCGCAGATTTCACTTTTCTGGACGGGCAGAGACATCTGTTCGCGTGAGCTTACAAGCCGCGAAGCCCGTGATTTCATTGAAGGTACAAACCACAAACCACTTTATTGGGATAACTACCCCGTAAACGATATGGCGATGTTCAATGAGATGCACATTTCACCGATTATCAACCGTGATCCTGATTTGTGGAAATACTCCGAGGGCATTATCGCAAACTGTATGGAATATGCAGAGTGTTCAAAAATTCCTCTCATAACCTTTGCCGATTACCTCTGGGACAGTGAAAATTACAATCCTGAAAAGTCGTGGGAAAACGCAATACGTCAGGTTGTTGGCGAGGACGCGGAAAAGTTTATTGTTTTTGCAGACCACCTCTATATTTCCTGCCTCAAGGATGAGCCGTCAAAAAGGATGAAAAAGCATTTTGCCGATGTGCTCAATTTTCTGAAAAAAGGTGAAAAGGAAAAAGCAATCGAACACGCTCAGGTGTATATTGCAAAAATGAGGGATGCAGAGGAATATCTCAAAAAAGATCTGCCTGTTTGTAACGAGCTTACAAAATGGTCAGAGAAATTCTCTGTGGCAATTGATATGTTTGAAAAACTTATGGAAGTTCTTGGAAACAGGACAGAAGAAAACATAAACGAACTTTATGCAATTGTTGATAAATACGATTCGATGCCCGTAAAACTGACGGAAGAAATGAATATCAGACTCTTTCTGTCGATAATGTTCGGAATATAGAAATTAAGACTTGCAGAAATCAATCTGCAAGTCTTTTTAATTTCAGTTAAAATTTCCGATATCCTCAACCGTCGGCATCGATGCATCAGCGCCCATACGGCTGACGGCTATTGCCCCTGCTTTATTACCCATATCACAGGCAGAGTAAATATCACCGTTTCGTTTATATTCGAGCGCGAGCGCGGCCGTGAAGCTGTCACCTGCAGCGGTTGTGTCCACAACATTTGTTTTGTATGTCGGCATAATTTTAAGACTTTCACCGTCATACACAGAACAGCCTCTTGAACCGAGTTTCAGAACAACGAACTGTGCTTTGCTTCTTTCCTTAATAATCTTCGAAGCCTCAAGAATTTTATCCTCATCGGACGGGAAGATACCTGACAGTGCTTCGGTCTCGTTTTCATTCGGGGAAATTATCGTCGCACCCTGCATCTTTTCGAGTGCAAAATTTTTGGCAGGTCCGCAGTCGATGACAGTTGCAATGCCTTTTTCGATAGCACGGTTGACGCACTTTACAACAACCTCTTCACGTGTTTCAAACTGAACGAGCAGCAGGTCAATGTTGTCGTCAATGCAGTCAGCTGCCTCGTCAGGGTCAATTTCTGCATTTGCACCCTCGTAAACAGTTATACGGTTTCTGCCTTCACCGTCAATGATGATTGCGGCAAGTCCCGTCTGTGTACCGTTTGTTGCAACTGCTGAAAAATCTATTCCGTTTTTTTCGAGATTTTCTATAAGCTTTCTGCCGTTTGCATCGTCTGCAACTTTACCTATCATCTTTGTCTGTGCGCCGAGTCTGACAAGTCCCGTTGCCTGATTTGCACCCTTACCTCCGCAAGCGTAGCCGTAGGTTGTACCGAGCACATTTTCGCCCACATCAGGCACTTTCTTCATATTCAGCACAATGTCCATATTGATACTGCCGACAACTGCGGCACGGATGTTCTTATACATAAATCAAAGCCCTGCACGGAATGTGTTTGCCGATTCCGTCATATCCTTATCTTTAATAAACAGACTGCTTGTGCCGAGCACAAAAATATCTGCACCGCACTTGCTCATCTTTGCTCCGTTTTCGGGGCTGATGTTTCCGTCAACCTCGATGGGAATGTTGCTGAATCCCTTTGCGTCAAGGAATGCACGTGTTTTTCTTACCTTGTCACCTGCACCTGCAAAAATCTTCTGACCTGCAAAGCCGGGACTTACCGTCATTACAAGTGCCATATCCATATAATCAAGAAGATGTTCGTAACACTCGACGGGTGTCTGCGGATTTAAAGCAAGACCGGATTTCCAACCCTTTTCACGGATTTTTGCAAGTGTACGCTGAGCGTGAATATCACCCTCATAATGAATACACAGATAGTCGTCCTTGCCAAGATTCATCAGATCAAGAAACTGACCGGGATTGTTGACCATCATATGTACATCAAGAGGAATATCGGTGATTTTTTTGACTGCGTTTATAAAGTCGAAACCGAGCGTGATGTTAGGCACAAAGCTTCCGTCCATAATATCCACGTGCAGGTAGTCGATACCTGCCTTTTCAAGTTCTCTGACTGACTTTTCCATATTCATCAGGTCTGCACACATAACGGATGCAGAAAGAAATTTAGCCATAATCCCAACCCTTTCTGATTTACTGATTTTATTGTACCATTTTTACAAACAAAATCAAGACAATTTATAATATTGCCGTATCGACAAAACAGAAAAAATATGTTAGACTGTAAAGGTATAAATTTCCAAGGATGGTGTATTATGAAAAAACCTACATTTTACCTCGGCGAATTCACCCAGCGCGATAAAGTTTTTATCACTGCTGATAACGGTATCGACGTTGAAAAAGTAACATCTGTTGCTTTTGACGGTGAGACGCTTTATATCACACAGCCTGATTGTCTTGTGGAGTATTCAGACGGCAACATCAAAAGAATTTCCGCTTCTGTTTCAAAGCTTTTTACAAGAAAAGGCACACTCTATGCTGCATCAGGTAACGCTCTTGCAGAAATCAAGAAGGGTAAACTCAAGAAAATCAAGGAATTTGATTCTCCTGTTATTGATATTTCTGTTGCACTTGACAAATCCGTATGGATTATCACCGAGACAGAGCTTTTCCTTATGCAGGGTGATGAATTCACAAAGATTGTTGATCTTCCCGAAGATACAATCTGCCTTGCAGCACTTGATAACAAGGCAAGATATGCAGAGACAGTTTACATCGGCTCAACTGCAGAAGGCCTTCTTTCAATGAAGGGTAAGCGTCGCCATTGGGCAGAGCTTCTTCCTGATATCACAGGCGTTCTTTCAAAGAACATCAACTGTATCTCCATTGATGCTCTCGGTCATCTCTGGGTAGGCTCTGACGAAGGACTTAATATCTACGACGGCAGAAGCTACTGGCTTAACGGTAACGATTTCTATTCAGTACCCGACGGCGCAATCAACGATATGTTCTTTGCTGCAGACGGCAAAAAGTATTTTGCAACTGATACAGGTATCATCACTCTTATCGAGGGTAAGATTTCTTATTATTCTTACGGTGCATGGCTTATGCATCCCACAGTTACAAAGATTACCGTTTCAGATAACGGCACAATCGCAGCAGTAACTCCGAGAGGTATCAGTCTTATTACAGCCAAGGAAATAACACTTGGTGAAAAGGCAGGGCTTATCGACAAACTGAATGAAAAATATTTTGTAAGAAATGAAGGCTACCACGTAGACAGAGTGCTTCGCAAGTACGGCGACCTCGATTCAGGTGTACTGCTCAACTCTGATAATGACGGACTTTTCACAGGTCTTTATTGTGCAAGTCAGTGCTTCCGTTACAAGGTAACAGGTGACGAGCAGGCAAAGGCTAATGCAAAGCAGGCAGTTGAAGCTATGATCAAGCTTACTGAAGTAACAGGCAGAGAGGGCTTCACCGCACGTGCAACACGCTATTCACACGAAGAAAATTTCGGTACAGGCAACCGTGAAGAGTGGCACATCTGCGAGGATAATCCTGACTGTGAATGGCTCGGTGAAACATCAAGTGACGAGATGACAGGTCACTACTTTGCATACGGCATCTATTTCGACCTTGTTGCAGACAAGAAGGAAAAGAAGAAGATTGCCGAGGTTGTAAAGAAGATTACCGACCACATCATCGACCATAACTTCCACCTTACAGATGTTGACGGCATCCCGACAACATGGGCAAACTGGGAGCCTGACCTTCTTAATAATGATGACAGATGGTATTACGAGCGCGGTACAAACTCACTCGAGATTCTCTCTTTCCTCAAGACAACATATCATGTAACAGGTGACGAGAAGTACGAAAAAGTTTATGATATGCTTATCAGGAAGCACCACTATGCAATGAACTGCATTCAGTACAAGTGCGAAGACGGTCACATTGCACACATCGATGATCAGCTTGACTTTATAAACATCTATCCGCTTCTTGTTTATACAGATAACGAAGCTCAGAAAGAAATTTACAAAATGGGTCTTACACACCACTGGGCATA
>JAZROM010000105.1:0-8963 GCA_045648745.1 Acutalibacteraceae bacterium
GAAGCGGCAGACGTTAAGGCTTGCGAAGTTTACGGCCCGCTTTACAAATAAGATTATGATTAAAAGGTACTGTTCTTATAGGACAGTACCTTTTTTTATGCAAAAATCATTGACTCTAAAATGTTAAAATTGTATAATAAATCTATATATGCTCAGGAGGGAGTTATATGTTCAGAGAAGTAAAATCCTTTGTTCTCCACAACACTTTCAAGGCTTTCATTTCGGCAGAAACGGCAGTCAAGAAAATGGGCGGAGGCAATCTGGTAAAAAATATTTTCGATGTTGAGCCGAAGTATATCGGCAGCAGCGTAAGAATCCTTAAGGAAACTGACGATGCAACATATATTGCAAAGTTCGATGCTAAGGGCAGAGTTGCCAAGGATTTCAAAATTATGGTCACAACTGACCTGCATCTGTGGGACGAAATGGATCTTGTCAACAAGTCACTTGATATGCTTGCAAGACATCTTTCAGCAGAGAAGCCCGACCTTCTTCTGATCACAGGTGACGCAATTCTTACCGAATATCAGCAGCTTGACTGCATTCAGTTCGGCAGATTTATGGAAAAAATGGGCATCTATTGGGCATACTGCTTCGGTAATCACGAAGCAAGAGCTGAAAAGGAATTCCACAAATACTTTATGCTCAAGAATATTGAAAGCTTTCCGCACTGTCTTTCAAAGTTCGGTGACCCGTCACTTTTCGGTTACGGTAACTTCAAGATAAACATTATGAACGCGGACAACACAATCCGTCAGAGCATATTTATGTTTGACTCGGGCCGCGATATGGAGCCGGAGCATAACGAGGCGCACGGACTTCCTGCAGATATGCAGGGCTACGATTTTATCAAGCAGGGTCAGATTGACTGGTATAAAAACAGCATAAAAGAGCTTGAAGCCGAGCACGGCAAGTTCAAGTCTATGGTGCTTATGCATATTCCGATCAAGGAGTATGAGGAGGTTGCCAAGCCTGACGGAAATGGCAACTACATTCCGACGGGTGAGGCTGAAATTCTCTTCGGTGAAATGCGCGAAGATGTCGGTTCATCACCGTACAACAGCGGACTTTTTGATGCGATTCTTGAACTCGGAAGCACAAATGCGGTATTCTCGGGTCACGACCACATCAATGATTTCTGTGCACTGTATAAGGGTGTTTATCTCGTTTATGCACAGTGCAACGGATACAATACATACACAGCAGGCGAAAGACTCGGCTGGCCTGAAAAGGACTGGATTCAGGGCGTTACGATGGTTAACGTCACGAAGGACGGCTCACTCACATTCAGACAAAGATTTAACAGAGATTATCTCTGAGAAAGGAAAGGTGCGACTTGAAACCTTATATCTTAAAACCACACCTTACAAGAAAAATTACATTCATGAAAAAGGACGATGCACGTGTACCCCAGGCTCTTTTTGAGACAGTGAACACTGCTCCCGACCTTGCAAACTTCCCGTATCCTCTTCCGTCAAAGAAGAGCGATTACACCTGCTTTGCCGAGGGCAATAACGGTGTTATCTGGTACGGTGCAACAACAGGTCTTACCCGTTACGACCCGAATGCTGAGCGTGTAGAGGACATCATTATGTACTTCAGTGCTCACAAGCATCTCGATTACGATAATGTTGTTGCAATCCTTCCCGAAGGCGACAACATCTGGGTTCTCAATGGTGAAGACAGTGTTTCTTACATTGAGATGATTATGCTCACATCCGAAGAGCGTGGCGACCTTCTCCGCGAAGAATCACATAAGTATGTTATGCGTCGCGGTATGATCTGTCATATGAACACAACAGAGCCGAAGAAGATTGAAACTGCACTCGGCTACACTGCTTGTGACAATGACGGTACATTCACAGCTGACCATTTTGTCGGCGAGGTTTACAGATACGCTGTTCTTAAAAGAGAGCTCGGTGAAGATCATCCGAAGACAATCGAAGCAAGAAAATTTGCAACTCTTAACTCTGAAGCTATGCTTCTTCTTACCTATATTCACGGCAGAGAAGAAGGCTTTATTGCACGTTCATATCACGTAACAGGTGAGCCTCTTCCCGATGACGGACATTTCTATCAGAGAAACGGTGATGTTGCTGTTTGTTGCGAAACAAATGAGTCAAGAAAAACAGGCAGAGTGGGTGAGGAAGTACCTTGTACATATCCCATTCCCGAGCGTCTTGCAAAGCTTTATCGTGACCTTGGTTATACTGATGACGATGTTGCATACAAGGCTGATACAAGTAGTGACGAGGTAACAAACCACTTCCTTCATTACCGCCTTGCACACGATTTCCTCGGTGAGGGTGATCCTGAGCTTGACGAGCTTATCAAGGATTCCTGCCGCAGAACAATGACTCACATCATCAACGGTAAGTTTGAATTCCTTGAGCATTCAGGCAAGCCTACAACATGGGCAAAGTGGAGTAAGCGTTATTTTGCACAGGCGGGTTCAGGTTATGTTGATGCACCGCTTAATGCTGCAGAGCTTCTTATGTACCTTAAGGTTACAATGCACGTCACAGGCGAAGAGGGTATCTGGAAGGAAACTTACGATGCTCTTATTGCTGACGGATATGCAGAACTTTCAACAAAGCATTTTGACCGTTTCTTCCAGGGTGCTATGGGCGTAGGCGCTTCACCTGAAGAAGACCTTATGTATGGTGACAACCTGCTTGCACTTGCAACATTCTGGATGCTTTGTACTCTTGAAGAGGACGAAGAGCTCCTTGCAACATACCGCAAGTCATTCAAGACATGGTCAGGCACACTTCTTCGTGAGGTACAGCCGGGTTATGCATTCCCGATGCTTGTATCTTGTCCCGACCTTGAACTTGATTTTGAACGTATGGCAGACTGGTTCTACCGTCACGAAATCACAAGACATGCTGCTCTTGTTAAACTTGAGCGTCATGACGTTCCTGTAAAGAGACTCCGCCACGGTGCAGATGTGGATAAGGAAATTTCTGTTCTTCTTATGCCCGATGAGCGTTCAGTAGAAAAATTTGACCGTAACCCGTTCCAGCTTCTTAAGAGAAGCGATGCCAGAAACTCACACTATGAGGGTTGCTATCCGTACACATTTGCTTACTGGCTCGGCAGATACCACGGCTTTATTGCAGAGGAGGCGTAAAAATGAGTAAGATTGCAGTTTTAAACGAATTTAGCATTGAGGCTGTAAGAGATGCATTGCAGAAGCTTGACGATTTCAAAAAGCTTATCGTCAACGGTCTTACTGCATTTGAGCTTAACGAGCTTGAAAAAATCGATCCCGTTCTTTTTGACGCTGTTGCAAAGCAGATCAAAAAAGAAAGATGGTTCCCGTCAGTAGGTATGTGGACAAGTGATGACAAGGATATGTCAGCACAGAAGCTTATGAGAAGCGTTCTTTATTCCGTAACATATTTCAAAGACAAGTTTGATAAGGAATATAAGGTTTTCCAGGGCGGTAAAGTTTACAACGATGCGTTTGCACAGATTATCTACAATGCAAACTTTGACGCTTGCGTACTTGACAGTGAAAAGGAAACCTACTGGCTTGATAACGAGGCATATACAAGAACTCTTGTTTACAGCGACCTTGAAAAGGTTGATATCAACGATATAGACGATGATTTTATCAAGGCTAACGACTTTGAATCAATCGAAGATGAGGTTATGGCAGTTTTCCAGAATGAGCTTGACCTTAAGAGTGTAAAACAGCCTGTATACTCAGCAGAAGCAACAGAAGCTGAAGCACTTCTTGAAAAGGCAGACAGAATCTGCGTTCAGGAAGGCAGAAACGAGAACGAGGATATTCAGAACTGCTGGATTTCACTCTTCCTCGGTGAAGACGATGTTGCAAAAGAGGTTGCTGAAAAAATCATCGGCGACAGTGAGATTAACAAAGATTTCATCAAGTTAAACACTGATGAGGTTGAGGTTATCAGCGTGAAGTATGCAGAAGAGGATAACGGAGACGTAATCTTCCGCCTCAGAGAAACTGCAGGTAAGGAAAAGGCAATCACAGTTATGTGTGATGCTCTCGATGCAGGCTTCCGTGCAGAAATTCTTCCGTACGAAATCCAGACCTTCCGTATTATCAAGGATGGTTTCGTTGAGGAAACACCGATCGGTGAATAAAAATACTCTCACAGAGTGAAGAATAACAAAAAGGAGTTGGTGAGAACCAACTCCTTTAATTTTTATACTATCGTACCGCCGCCGACAACAACGTCACCGTCATAGAAAACGACTGCCTGACCCGGAGCAATTGCACGTTGAGGCTCGTCGAAAACTACGCTGACATCACCGTTTGGAAGCGGTGTTATTGTCGCATCGGTTTCTTTTTGCTTGTATCTGACTTTTGCCCTGACACGCATCGGCTCGGTGAGTTTTTCAATCGAGATAAAATTCACATCCGTTGCAGTGAGTGTTGAAGAGAAAAGATCTTCATTGGAGCCGAGGACAACCTCGTTCGTCTCAAGGTTTTTGCTTACCACATAGTACGGTGCTTTTGCCGCGATTCCGAGACCCTTACGCTGACCGATTGTGTAGTTGATGATACCCTTGTGCTGTGCAATAAAGTTGCCGTCAAGGTCAACGAAGCTGCCGTTTTCAAACTTCAGTCCGCACCATTCTTCAATAAATCTTGCGTAATCGCCGTCGGGAACAAAGCAGATATCCTGACTGTCGGGCTTGTCTGCATTGATAAAGTCAAGCTCTTCGGCAATTTTTCGCGCTTCCTGTTTGCTCATCGGACCGAGCGGGAAGAGTATATGCTTAAGCTGTTCCTGAGTCAGTGAATACAGAACATAGCTCTGATCCTTTGACTCGTCAGCTGCTTTTTTGAGAATATAGCGACCGCTTTGTTCGTCATATTCCGTAATTGCATAATGTCCCGTAACAACGTAATCAAATTCGAGCTCTTTTGCTTTTCTGAGCAGTTGGTCAAACTTGATATATCGGTTACAGTCGATGCAGGGGTTTGGAGTTCTGCCGTTACGGTAAGCATCAACAAAGCGTGAAATAACGTGTTGCTTGAAATTATCTGTGTAATTAAAAACATAGTACGGCATTGAGAGCCTGTCTGCAACACTGCGTGCATCTTCGATGTCCTTTGTTGTGCAACAGGAATTTTCTGCCGTTACGCCCGTATCTTCATCGTGATGAAGGTTCATTGTAACACCGATTGCGTCGTAGCCCTGTTGCTTTATTAAATAAGCGGCGACGGAGCTGTCCACTCCGCCGCTCATGGCGATCATAGCCTTTTTCATCTTTTAACCCTCGTGACCGCAGGATTCGCAATCGTCACAGTGGCCACCGCAGGACATATTGCCGAAAAGTGCAGGATCGAGTTCCATACCGTTCTTTGTGTAGTAGTCTGCAAGTGCAGCCTTGACTGCCTGCTCTGCAAGTACCGAACAGTGGATTTTTGCCGGGGGAAGACCGTCAAGTGCCTCAACAACTGCTTTGTTACTGAGCTTGAGTGCGTCTTCAACCTTCTGGCCTTTAATCATTTCGGTTGCCATTGAACTTGTTGCAATTGCAGAAGCACAGCCGAATGTGTTGAATTTAACGTCAGCAATAATGCCGTCCTCAATCTTGAGGTAAATTTTCATAATATCTCCGCACTTTGCATTACCAACCTCGCCAACGCCGTCAGCGTTTTCCATCTTTCCGAGGTTTCTGGGATTTTCAAAGTGATCCATAACTTTTGCACTGTATGCCATTATCAGTTTTCTCCTTTCACAATCTTTTCCCAGACGGGAGACATATCACGAAGTCTCTCCACAACAAGGGGAAGCTGTTCGATTATATAATCAATTTCGTCATTTGTGTTGTATTCGCTGAGTGAAAGTCTCAGTGAACCGTGAGCAATTTCGTGAGGAAGACCGAGAGCGAGGAGTACGTGGCTCGGGTCAAGTGAACCTGATGTACAAGCAGAACCCGATGAGCCGCAGATGCCCTTAAGGTCAAGGTAAAGAAGAAGTGATTCACCCTCAATACCCTCGAAGCAGAAGCTTACGTTACCGGGAAGACGGGGAGCACGGCCGCCGTTGACTCTTGTACGGGGAATGATCTTAATAATCTCGTCGATGAGTCTGTCACGAAGAGAACTTACATCTTCAATATTCTTGTCCATTTCGGCACAACTCTTTTTAAGTGCAGCAGCAGTTGCAGCGATAGCGGGAGTGTTTGTTGTACCCGGACGCTTGTTCTTTTCCTGCGCACCGCCCTGCATAAAGCCGATAAGAGGCACACCCTTACGGCAGTAGAGAGCACCGATGCCCTTCGGGCCGTGGAACTTGTGAGCTGAGAAAGAGAGCATATCAATGTTTTGTGCTTTAACATCAATCGGAAGATGACCGACAGCCTGAACAGCGTCTGTGTGGAAGTAGATACCCTTTTCCTTACAGATTCTGCCGATTTCCTCAACAGGCTGAACAGTACCGATTTCGTTGTTAGCGTACATTATTGTAACGAGGCATGTCTCATCCTTGATTGCTTTTTGGAGCTCATCAACACGGATATAACCGTCCTCGTGTACATCAAGATACGTTACCTCGAAACCTTCCTTTTCGAGCTTCATCAATGTGTGAAGCACAGCGTGATGCTCAAAGGTGGTGGAGATAATGTGTTTTTTGCCTTTTTTTGCACCGAGACGTGCAGCGTTTGTGATTGCCCAGTTGTCGGACTCTGTACCGCCTGATGTGAAATAAATTTCGTTTGCATTGGCACCGATACAAGCGGCAATGTCTTCTCTTGCCTTTTCAACAACCTCTGCAGCAGCCTGTCCTGAATGATGCATACTTGAAGCATTGCCGTAATTGTCGCGAAGACATTCGACCATAACCTCAAGAGCTTCGGGGCAGAGAGCTGTTGTTGCAGCATTGTCTGCGTAAACAGTTTTCATTAAAATCGCCTGACTTTCTATCTTTGATTTGATTTGGACTTAAACAAAGTTGAAAGCAATGACTAAATCCTTATTCTGGTTTTACCCATTAAAAGATTATACTATAATGCTAACAGATTTTCAACTCGTATTTGTTAGAATAAAGCAACTGTAAAACGAAAAAAACTGTGTATTTTTTCCGTATAATGTAATATATACAAAAATATGAGTAATATTCAGTAAAACTTTGTTGATACAAAAATTATATTTTATGGTATAATCAACGGCGTTGAAAATTACTTTTGGGAGAAAACTATGGAACAGAACAAAATGGGTGTTATGCCCGTGAATAAGCTTGTTATCAATATGTCACTGCCGATGATAATTTCTATGCTTGTACAGGCTTTGTACAATGTTGTGGACTCAGTTTTTGTCGGTATGATCAATGAACAGTCGCTGACGGCAGTTTCACTCTCTTTCCCTGCACAGAATCTTATGATTGGTGTTGCAACGGGTACGGCAGTCGGTGTAAATGCTCTGGTTTCCCGTTCGTTGGGAGAGCGTAATTTTGAAAAAGCAAACAGACTTTCTGAAAACGGTGTTTTTCTTGCGCTGTGCAGTTCAGTTGTATTCCTTCTGTTTGGTTTATTCGGTGCGGAAATGTTTATGCGTTCACAGACGGATGTTGAATACATAATCGAGCAGGGTACTGCATATCTTCAGATATGTTGCGGTGCATCCTTCGGTATCTTTCTTGAAATTATTTTTGAAAGACTTCTGCAGTCAACAGGCAGAACAATGCTTACAATGTGCACACAGGGTGTCGGTGCAATTATCAATATCATTCTTGACCCGATTTTTATTTTTGTTTTCAAAATGGGAGTCCGCGGCGCTGCAATCGCAACGGTAATCGGTCAGATTATTGCTTTCATAATTGCAGCAATACTCAATGAAAAGAAAAATTCCGAAATCACACTCAATTTCAGAAAATTCCGTCCTGACTTCAGACTCATCGGACAGATTTATAAAATCGGTGTACCGTCAATTATTATGGTCGCAATCGGCTCGGTAATGACATTCTGTATGAATAAAATTCTAATTCTCTACACACCGGGTAAAGAAACGGCAGCAACTGTTTTTGGTGCGTTTTTCAAGCTGAACAGCTTTATCTGTATGCCGATTTTCGGACTTAATAACGGTATAATCCCGATTATTGCGTACAACTACGGAGCACGGCAGAAGCAGAGAATGTTAAAAACAATCAGACTTTCGGTGATTTACGCTGAAATGTTCAGTATCATTGGCGCAATACTTTTCACATCAATACCTCATATCCTGCTTGGCTTTTTCAGTGCATCACCCGAAATGCTGGAAATCGGAGTACCTGCATTGAGAATAATCGGCTCAAGCTTTGTTTTTGCAGGTATCTGTATTGCTCTGGGTGCAGTGTTCCAGGCTCTCGGTAAGAGTATTTTCTCGATGATAGTTTCACTCATCCGTCAGCTTATCGTGCTTACTCCCGTTGCGTTTTTACTCGCACGTTACGGTATGAAGGTGGGCAATCCTGACCTTGTCTGGTTCTCTTATCCGGTGGCTGAAATTTTCTCGCTTACCGTTACGCTGATATGTTTTGTGTATGTTTTCAAAACACTTATTTCAAAAATCAAAAACTGATGTTGAAGAACTGTCTGACTAAAAATGTTCAGACAGTTCTTTTTGTCAAAAAAGATATTATTTTTTTATGGAAAATACAGATTGAAACCGCAAGGCGTAAAATGTTATAATCAATCCATTAAATAAAAGGGGAGATTTGATGCAGACGGTTGCTACTGAAAACAATAAGCATGTAAAAATCAAAGAAATGATACTGTATCTTGTCGGTGTGTTCTTTTACACAAATATGACAGGTATGGTCGGCTCTTACAGGAATGCCTACCTCGTCAATGTTCTGCGACTTGAGGAAGATCAGGCTTCCACATTTAATGCGATTACAAGTATTATCGGTTTTGTTCTTAACTTTTTTATCGTTATGTACATCGACGGCAGAAAAATGGGCAAGGGCGGTAAATTCAAGCCCCTAAGTCGGAGG
>JAZROM010000106.1:0-29390 GCA_045648745.1 Acutalibacteraceae bacterium
CTTCAAGCGCGCCATATGGTGGGTATAGCTTAGTTGGTTAAAGCGCCAGTTTGTGGCACTGGAGACCGTCGGTTCGAATCCGACTATCCACCCCAATTAAAAATCTGCAAGAAGTCCCTTCTTGCAGATTTATTTTTAAAAGAAAATAATAATGGGGTGTCGTCAAGCGGTAAGACACAGCACTTTGACTGCTGCATTCGCTGGTTCGAATCCAGCCATCCCAGCCAGCAAAAAAGCACTTGCAAACGCAAGTGCTTTTTTGCAACTATTAATTCTTCACTATTCACTTGAATTATGTTATAATGTATCCATATCATCTGAAAGGATTGTTTAAATGTCCAATAAAGAATTGTGCGAACTCACCAATATGTGTATGGTTTACGATGGTGAACGGATATTGGTTCAGGAAAAGGTTAAGTCTGACTGGAGAGGGCTTTGCTTCCCGGGTGGTCACGTTGAACCTGGTGAGAGCTTTGTTGATTCCGTTATACGTGAAGTCAAAGAGGAAACAGGTCTTGATATATCAAATGTCAGACTCTGCGGAATCAAACATTGCTCTGACAGAAAAGACGGTGAATACAGATATATAGTTTTCTTTTTTAAAACAGATACTTTTTCGGGTGAGCTTCGTTCCTCGGAAGAGGGTAAGGTTTTCTGGATTGATAAAAAGGATGTAGGCAATTATACGCTTGCAAATGGGTTTGACAGAATGCTTGAAATATTTCTGGATGACAGTCTTACCGAAAACTATTTTTGGTTTGAAGATGGAGAATGGAAAAACACAAACAAGTAAGAGGTGTATTATGAAAAAACTGAAAATCCTTTTAATCTCGCTTTTATGTGTTGCAGTTGTATGCGGAGGTGCGGTGGGCATTTATTCTGCTGACTATTATCGTGCCGATGTGCTTGCTGTTTCTGCAGGCTCATCAATCGAAGGTGTCAGTGTTAACCACGGCGCGGATAATGAGATGGTCTTTATGCCCGAAAATCCCGAGCACGGACTAATCTTCTATCCCGGCGGAAAGGTTGAATACACGGCTTATGCACCGCTTATGAAGGCTCTTGCAAAAGAAGGTGTGCTGTGTGTTATAGCTGAAATGCCTTTGAATCTTGCCGTTCTTGATGTTAATGCCGCTGACGGCATTGCCGAGAGATATCCTGATATAAAATCTTGGTACATCGGCGGACATTCACTCGGCGGCTCAATGGCAGCAACTTATGCGCTTGATAATGCCGATAAATTTGACGGACTTGTGCTTCTTGCATCATATTCCACTGCTGACCTGACGCAGACGGATCTCAGTGTTATTTCTGTTTATGGCAGTAATGACGGTGTGCTGAATATGGAAAAGTACGAAGAATATAAAACCAATCTTCCTGAACGTACAGTCGAGACTGTAATTGACGGAGGCTGCCACGCATATTTCGGAAGCTACGGTGCGCAGAAGGGCGACGGCACTCCGACGATAACAGCCGAAGAACAGTTAAAATTGACGCTTGATGCACTGAAGAATTTCATTCTCGGATAACACAAAACCCGAAGCAGTTTTCTGCTTCGGGTTAATTTTATTTAACTTCCATCTTTTCGATTTTGTCCCTGTCGGGAGTGACGTTCACCGAATAATAAACGTGATAGATTACCTTGCCCGGAGGCGCTCCCTGAGGCTTTTTGAGGTGCTTGACATAAGTGTAATCAACAGGCACAAGTTTTGCTTCTCTAGCCTTGCTGTGGTAGGCTGCAATCTCTGCTGCTTCAACAATAGCGTCGTCGCTGATTTCCTGACCGTCACTTACTATAATAACGTGTGAACCGGGGAACTTCTGTGTGTGAAGCCACATATCACTCTTCTGCGCGGTCTTGAGTGAGAGCTTATCGTTCTGCATATTGTTTCTGCCCACAAGCACACGGAAGCCGTCAGTTGTTCTGTATTCCATCGGTGGAAGAAGCTTCGGCTGCTTTGCGTTGTTTTTACGCTTGAACTTCATAAATCCGCTTACCACAAGCTCGTTTCGGATTTCTTCGATTTCTGCCTGAGTGCTTGCACGGTCGAGCGCATCTGCAACTGTCTCAAGGTACTGTAGGTCGTTCTGTCCTTGCTCAATCAGTTCGGTCAGCATTGTTTCTGCGGTCTTTGCCTTGCGGTAATCCTTGAAATACTTCTGTGCATTCTGTGCAGGTGACTTTGACGGGTCAGCCTTGATGCGGAGAATTTTATTCTCGTCATAATAGTTTTCAAGATCGTAATAAACTGCTCCCTTTTCAAGTCTGTAAAGGTTAGCGTTGATAAGCTCGGCACTGATTCTCAACAGTTCACGGTCAGCGCACTGCTTAAGCTCTGCCTGCTGAAGACTTATCTTTTTTGAAATTCTCGCAATCGCTGAATTAAGGAACTTAACAAGGTCCTGTGCTTTTTGTCTTGTTCTGTCAAGTCTGTCACATTCAAAATAGAACTCGTCAAGCAATTCGGAAAAGCTCGTTTTTTCCTCTGCCGTGTACTTAAGACCGTACTGCTTGATCGGCATAAACGAAAAGTCAACGGGTTTGCCTGTATCGTCCTTGAGCATAAACGGTGTACCGATGCCGTCAGTAACGATTTTTCTCAAGTTATCAATCGACTGTGCGAGTGTATCAAAAGATCTGTCACTTACCTCATCAACAAAAAGCTCACTGTCTTCACCTGCGAGCTCACGGCTTGTCAGGGGAGATACACCCTGCAACGTGCAAAGGATTGCAGAGGAGAGAGTTTTTGTCGGATAGGATTTAATTTGTGTTATTATATTTTCTGTTGAATGAAGTGTTATGTTTAGCTTATTCTGTGGAGGGGGAGACGTATATCTGAATCCCGGCAGAATCTGTCTTACGGTTGACTGACTCAGGTCAACACGCTTGAGTGCGTCAACAATTTTACCGTCAGAATCAAACAGAATGATGTTACTGTGCTTTGCCATAATTTCAATGGAAAGTGTCAGTCTGACTCTGTCACCGATTTCGTTTGTAGCATCAAAGTCGATGTAAAGCACTCTGTCAAGCTCGGACTGTCTTACGTCAATCAGTGCCGCATTAATAAGACGCTTTCTCATCAGCATACAGAACATCGGCGGAGTTGCAGGATTTTCGGGCGCATGTGCCGTAAAATGGATTCTCGGACTGTTTGCGCGTACGCTCAGAAGAAGCTTCTTTGCACCGCCTTTACCGCGCAGATGAATAACCAGCTCCTCACGGGAGGGCTGGTGGATTTTTTCAACACGGCTGAACTGTGCGCCGTCAAGTATTTCTTTTTTTGCAAGACTTAAAAGTATACCGTCAAGTGCCATAATTACTCCGTAAATCTGACAGGATTTTCCTGTCTGATATCAATAATTTCTATATCGCCGAACTGTTCCTGTAATCTTTTTGTGAGAACGGGAACAACGGGGAACTCTGTTTCAAAATGTCCTGCCGCAATAAGAGTTATACCGTTGCTGATTGCGTCAAGAAAATCGTTGTGTTTTGCGTCACCTGTGATGAATGCATCGATTTCTCCTGCTTCAGACATAAGTGAAGCACCTCCGCCTGTGCAGATTGCAACCTTGCGGATCGCTTTGTCAGCATCGGCAAAACGCACCTTTGTCTCAAGCGTTTTGGCAATGTGCGAAGCAAGATGTTCTGCAGTGGTCTCTTCAATATCAGCAAAACGCAGAATCGGATTTTCACCTTTATATGCTCTGAAACCGAGTAAATCTGCAAGTGTATCATTGGTACCGCCGTCAGCAATATCAAGCGGTGTGTGCATACATATTGCACTGATCGAATTGGACGTAAGTTCAAAAGGTACACTGCCTTTTACGAACTTTTTCATTGGTGAAAAAATAACGGGATGGTGGCTGATAATAAGGTCAGCGCCAATCTCTATTGCCTTTTTAACGGCATTTTCATCAATGTCAAGTACAACTGCAACACGCTTTACCTCAGCGTTCATATCGCCGACGAGCATACCGCTGTTGTCCCACTCCTCCTGAGTTTCGACAGGGGAGATTGTGTTGAGGTAATTGTAAATGTCTCTTACCTTTATCATTTCTTCACCTCATCAAGTATGTACTGCAATGATGCGATTTCCTCGTTTTCGGGATCTATTTTCTGCAAAGCAGAATGTCTGATAGAAACTCGACGGAGCTTCTTCTGACAGAAAGCGTCCGAAGCTTCATCTTCACGGTAAAAGAAGTCACCGAACATATCTTCAATCGGGTTGTGTTCGGTACGGTTGCCCGTAAAAACTGCAGACATACATATATACGGTTTTTTATCATCAATACAGCTTGACTGCTCAATAATCTCAAAACCGTTTGCCCACAGCCATCTTCTTACAACCTCGTCGTGAGACTGTGGCTGAAGGATAAGCTTATATTTTTGGTCTTTTACCCACGGTGCATCTTCAAGAATTTCGGAGATAAGTATGCCACCCATACCTGCAATAACAATGTCATCAACCTCGTCGGGCATAACATTGCGAAGTCCATTGGAGCGCAGCAACTTCACCTTGTCGGCAATGCCGTAATGGTTAACAGTTGCCTGAGCGTTATCCAATGGACCTTTTCTCAAGTCTGCAGCGATGGCAAAGGGGATTGTACCATCGAGTAAAAGGGCAGCCGGAAGGTAAGCGTGATCCGTGCCGATATCAGCCACACGTGAACCCTGTCTGACCATCTCAGCCGCCATATTCAGTCTTGGTTTAAGTTCGACTCTCATTTACTTGCGAGATATGCGTTAATGTCAGCAACAAGCTCTTCAACGTCAACGCCGTGAACCTGACAAGCCATCTCAAGGCTTTCACCTCTTGCAGAGGGGCAACCGAGGCAGTGCATACCCATGTTAAGGAAAAACTGTGCAGTGCCTACATCAGCGTCAAGAATGTCACCGATAAGCATATCTTTTGTTACTTCTGTCATAATAAAACCTCCGAAATTAAGATACATTTATATTATACACATTTCTTCGATTTTTTCAAGTGATATAAAATTTTACTTTTCAAACAGCAATAAAGATGTTATAATGGTCTGGATAAAAATAAATGTGAGGTATCACAATGAAAGTTACTTACGATGCGGCGGCAAAAATCAATCTTATGCTTGATATTCTTGCCCGTCTTGAAAACGGATATCACAGCCTTTTTATGCTGATGCAGTCAGTTGATCTTTATGACACAGTAACTGTCGAAACAGACGACAGCGGTGCAATCAGCATAACTTCTGATGAACCGGGTATACCGTGCGATAAGCGTAACATAGCCTACAAGGCAGCAGATGCTTTCTTTAAGGCAACGGGCGTTAAAAATACAGGTATAAAAATTCACATAGAGAAAAGAATTCCTTTTGAAGCAGGAATGGCAGGCGGCAGTGCTGACGGTGCAGCGGTTATCGCCGCACTTAACGATATATTCGGAACAAAGCTTACAGAAGCAGAACTTTGCAGTATCGGACTTAAGGTCGGCGCAGATGTACCTTTCTGCCTTAAAGGTGGTACCTGCCTTGCACAGAATGTCGGCGAAATTCTTTCACCTCTTCCTGCACTTGACGAGTGTTACATCGTCCTTGCAAAGCCTGACAGAGGAGTGTCTACAAAGGAAGCGTTTGCGGCATTTGATACAGCAACCAATGTCCGTCACCTTGATACCTGCGCAATGCTTTATGCGGCTTCTCAGGGTAATCTTTACGAAATCTGCAAACATACTAAAAATGTCTTCGAGCAGCTTATCGAAGTGCCCGAGCGTGTACCGATAAAGTCAACACTCAACCGTCACGGTGCACTCGCAGCGTGTATGAGCGGAAGCGGTCCGACAGTTTACGGAATTTTTGATGACGAGTCAAAGGCTCAGTCCGCTGCATCAGCACTTAAATCTCTTGTTAAAAACATTTATGTCACAAAACCCGTTACAAGCGGACTTGTAAGAAAAGATTAAAACTATATAACAAAAAATTAAGGCTCGGGTTTAACCCGAGCCTTTGATATTATATTGAATTACTGCCAGATGAATGTTACTGAGTTCTTCATATAGTTGACGTGGTAATTCTCACCCTTTTTGAACTCATAAGGTCTTGATGAGAATGTAGCGTTATGCTCAACCTTGTCAACTTCCTCAAGACCCTTAACGAATGCGTTCATCATTTCAGCATCGGGGAAGTAGAGAGTTGCGTCAAGCTTAACTTCCTGTGTAGCTGCAGGTGTTGAACCCCAGTCTGTAAGAGCACCGGGAACAAAGCCTGTAAGCCACCAAGAATACTGAGTGCCGCGTGAGAAGAGGAGATTGTTGTTTCTGAAGAGGCTCATGCTCATTTTGATAAGCATATCGTCGTCGGCACACTTGAAGTAGTTGAAACCGTTTTCGTCGATAAGATCATCCTCGAAGTCACGGTAGTAAAGACCGATTTCAGCACCGATAAGTACCCAACCATACTGACCCTTCCAGAGCTGAACCATCCACTCTTTGTCGTCGTACTCGAAGAAAATTCTTGTTGTATCAAACCAACAAACAATAACGGGAGCAGCAATGTCATAAATAAATGTGTAACCGAATGTTCTCTGCCATGCGTTACTTGAAGCATAGAAAACGCCTTCTTTAGCGTCGTATGAGAAACCGAGAAGACCTGAACCGTCAGGGTTTGTAACTCTTCCTGTTGCAGGGTCGTACCAGAAGCCGCCGATAATTTCTACACGGCCGGATTCAACAGGAGAACCTGCGGGGAAGCTGTTGATTTTACCTACTGCGAAGTGAAGTATGTAAAGTGCGTCTGTTGAATTAACCTTGCCGTTACCGTCAACATCAGCAGCCTTCTTTTCTGCAGCTGTAAGAGATTCCTGACCTGTGCAGTATCTTACAATCATAAGTGCGTCGAAAGAGTTGATTGCGGCGTCACTGTTAGCGTCACCGAGTGAGTTGTCTGCAGCAGATGTAGTGATTGCAAACATTGCAAACGTACCTGCCACAATGCAAAGAGAAAGAATTACTGAAATAATTGATTTTGCCAATTTCATCTTGATATCCTCCTGACAGTTTTAATTAAAATGACAATCTTTTTCCAACAACAAACTGAAGTACTGTTAAAGCATCGGTAGAATCAACGTTACCGTCTTTTGTAACATCAGCCTGAGTCAACTGGGTGCTGTTAAGTGTGATTTTGCCGACTGAGTGCTGAAGAATCATAAGAGCATCGCCCGAATCGATCTTTTTATCATTGTTGACATCACCAAGAATGTTTGCGCCTTTTGCAAGGAAGATTACATTGAAAGGAGCACGCAAGCCTGCGAATGTAGCGTAAAGGACAGCGTGACCCGGTTCAAGATAATCGATATCCTGTGAAACAGCCCAACCGATGAGTTTGTTTTCGGGATAGGTAAACTGCTTGGCTGTACCGTCTTTATACATAACCTTAAGTCTGGTACCTGTCATATCAAACTCTGTGAACTCAACGTCACCGATGCCGCTCATTGACCAGTCTGAGCCTTCATGAAGAAGAGTTTTTTTGGGGGGAGTGACAACGCTGATGCTTTCAGCTTCGACAAGATTGATTGTCAGCGTAGCGTAAACTTTCGTTCCAAAATCATCACAATAAATTTTAATTGTGTTGTTGCCCGCTTTCCAAGTGCCGGATTCGGATTTTGCATTCATATTCGGCCATTTGCCTACGGTGTATGCAACGGTTTTACCGTTATGTGAAAGCACCGTACCGGAAAGGTCAACTCCACCGATAAAAGAAATTTTGCCTGATTTGTCGTAAGACCAGTCGAGTCCCTGGTAAAAAGATGTGCGCGGAGCCTTGACAACCGTAACGTCGGCGGCAACAGCAACAACACCGATAACCGAAAACGCAAGAACCAGAGACAGCATCAGAGCAACGAAACTTTTAAATGTTGTTTTTTTCATCGTCGGATCCTCCTTTGATGACAATTATATTCTTATGTATTATACATTATAAATGTTTGTATGTCAATGTAAGATTGAATTTAATATACGACCGTATTTGTCAAAATTTTCTGTTGACAAGATGTTGTTATTGATATATAATATTGACGAATATAATGCACAAACTGTGGAGTTCTGTGCCCGTTTATGCATTATTGAATATGAAAGGACTGATAGAATGAAGAAGACTTCATTCAGGGTTCTGTCTTTGGTATTGTCATTGATTCTTGCGCTCAGCTGCGTTGTCGGTGCTTCTGCTTTTGAAGGCAGATATGGTGACACTGACGGCAAAGGAACGGTAGATTCAACAGATGCCCTGGCTATTCTTCTCCACGCGGTGGACAAGAAAAAGCTTACAGGCGATGCCTTACTCAGAGCCGATGTCAATGCTGATACTTTTGTCAATTCGTCGGACGCACTTGAGGTTCTTTTGTTTACTGTGGGCAGAGTTACAGAATTCAAGGCCGAAGCAATAGCTCCTCCGGAAGCACCGGAAAAGGAAGTTCTCGGACTTTATTCCGCTGCAGTGGACAAGATGTACGAAATTGCTCCGTTTTACAGATTAAGAAATGTTGTCGAAACAGTCGATGTAAAAACATCGGGAACCATTGAACTCGATGACAAGACGCAGGCAAGTCTTAAGGAACAGATGGCAGAGACATCTACCAATAAATCTGTTCACCCGTTGGGTTCAAACAGTGCGAAGCTTAATCTTCCGAAGAAGTTTCCGTTGGATGATATTTCGAGGTTCGGTAGTGTTGACTATGAACAGCTCGGCACAGGTGAGTACAAGCTTATCATCCGCTTTAAGGATGAGGTTAATCCCACTAAGGACAGTTTCCTTGTCAAAACATTCGGTTTTCCGGATGCCGCAACATTCAGAACTTCACTTGAGCAGGAGTTCGCTGAGTTAGCTTCATCACTCGGTAAACTTGTAACAATTTCTGCCGGTGATGTTAAGTATAAAAATGTCTATGTTTCCTGCGTGTTCAATCCTGAAACAAACGAATTTGTTTCCTATGACTTTGCTTATGATACTTCGGTAAGTGTTCAGTTTTCGATTTTCCTTGTAGGAAGCCTTAATATCGAAATGATCAACCGTTCCACAAGCAGTTATACGGATATCAGATACACGGAAGAGGCAGAGTAAGTTTAATTTATTTTAGTTTTAGCTCGTCGGCGTTTTCGCCTAAAATGACCGATGTCTAAATATATGTGCTTCGGCACAAATATAATAAGGAGATGGTTATACGATGAACAAAATTGCTAAGATTCTTTCAGCTGTTATCGCAGTTGTAATGGCTCTTTCAATGATTACATTCGCTTTTGCTGCTGATAAGGCTGCTGTATCTCTTAACCTCGTTAGTGAAGATGCAAACACAGTTACTGTTTCAGTAGTTCTTGACGAAGGTAAGGATATCGGTGCTCTTGAAGTAGCAGTTACTGCTAAATCAGGCAACATTGGCGCTTTAACAGAGATCAAGGCAAATAATAGTGCTTTTAACATGGCAGTTCCTAACACAGCAAACGGTATGTTAGCAGTAGCTAATACTGATGGCTTTGGCGCTGGCACATTGGTTGCTGAGTACACATTTGCTAAGACAGCTTCTGACAAAGTAAGCGTTGAAGATTTCGATATTGTTGTTAAAAACTGTGCTAATATTGGTCTTGATTCAGTTGATTGCTCAGTAGCTAACAAGCTTCCTGCTAAGCCTGTAGCAACAACAGAGTCTACAACAGAGAAGACAACTGAGTCTACAACTGAAAAGACAACTGAGTCTACAACAGAAAAGACAACTGAGTCTACAACAGAAAAGACAACAGAGTCTACAACTGAGAAGACAACAGAGTCTACAACTGAGAAGTCAACAGAGGCTTCAACAGAAGCATCAACAGAGGCTTCAACAGAAGCTCCTTCTGAGGACAAGACAGATGCTCCCGCTGAGGATAAGACAGATGCACCTGCAGCTGACGACAAGACTGAAGCTCCGGCAACAGGCGACGTTGTTAACCCTGATACAGGCGACAGCGCAACAGCTACAGCAGCTATCCTTTCTCTTCTCGCAGTAAGCGGTGCAGCTCTTGTTGCACTTCGCAAGAAGGAAGACTAATTTTCGTTCACAAGGGGATTATTCCGGATAACCCCTTCTGATACCAAACTTTTAACGCCCCCACACAGACCTATGGGCGTATGGTCTGTGTGGTTTTTCTTTTTTATAACGAGGCACCTTGCCTGACAGACGGTGGATAAGCCACCGTCTTTTTTATTTTGTCCCGAAAATGTAGCAACAATCCGAAAAAACAACTTTTAATTTGTCAGGTCAGTTTTGCGGCTGCAAGCCATCGCCAAGTTATGCAAATCATGGTTGTAAAATCTATCTGAAACTAAATTTTTCCCTGTCTTGCAATATGTAATATTTTGTTGTATAATGACAATCGGATATATATGAATTAGAGGTATTATATGAGTTACATTGAATTTGCAGGCGTGTCAAAAATATATAAGGTTGGTGACACTGAAATCCACGCTCTCTCTGATGTGAACTTCACAATAGAGCAGGGCGAAATCTGTGTTGTCGTCGGTCCGAGCGGTGCAGGTAAAACTACGCTTCTCAACGTACTCGGCGGCATGGATTCCTGTACTCACGGTCAGATTGCTGTTGATGACAGAATTATTACCGATTTCAGAAAACGCAGTCTTATGCATTACAGACGCGATGATGTCGGTTTTATTTTCCAGTCATACAATCTTGTCCCTAACCTCACCGCACTTGAAAATCTTGAACTCGTAGCAAATTTAAGTAACAAAGCCGTGGATTGTATGGAGCTTATGCGCCTTGTAGGTCTTGAAAGAAGAGCACATCTTTTTCCGTCACAGCTTTCAGGCGGTGAGCAGCAGCGTGTTGCAATCGCACGTGCACTTGTTAAAAAGCCTAAGGTGCTTCTTTGCGACGAGCCGACAGGCGCTCTCGATTATGAGACTGGTATACAGATTTTAAAGCTTATCAAACGTGCAAGTGAAATTATGAATATGACCGTGCTCATCATTACTCATAATAATGCAATTTCTCCGATTGCAGACCGAGTAATATCGATGAAAAGCGGCAGAATAAGCAGAATTGAACTCAACGACACACCGATGCCTGTTGAAAGGATTGAATGGTAAATGAAGAAGACCCTTTTAAAGGATACTCTTCGCAGCATATCCGCCAACAAGTTGCGATTCCTGTCGATAATCATAATTGTTGCACTCGGAATCGGCTTCTTTGTCGGTATCAAATCCTCTTCACCGGCTATGAGTTATTCTGCGAATGAGTATTTCAGAACAAACAATCTGCTTGATGTGCGTGTTACGTCAAGAGTTGCTTTTTCTGAAGATGATATCAAAAAAATTGAAAATCTCGATAATGTCGATTATGTTGTTGACTCAAAGTTTGTTGATGCTGTTGTAAGTGTCGGCACATCCTCCGTTGTTAGCACAAGCGGTACGCAGTTTATCTGCCGTATAAGTCCGGTTGACACTCAGGCGGCAAAACAGTACGCTCAGACGTGCGAAGCAGACGACAGTTATGTCAACCGTCTTATTCTTAAGGACGGAAGATTTCCTGAAAATCCGGGCGAATGTGTAATCGACGCAAATGTCGTAAAGAATTATGATGCAATTCAAATCGGTTCAGTGCTTAATCTTGACGGCGGAGATGCAAGCATAACCGACTCCCTTGCAACCGAAAAGCTGACGGTTGTCGGTACGGTTGATTCTCCGATGTACATCTCGGCAGAAAGAGGTACAACACAGGTCGGTTCGGGCGCATTGACATTTTTTGCGTTTGTTGGTGAAGATGACTTCTCATCAAAGGAAATCAACGAGCTTTTTATAAAAATCAAGTACGATGATATTTATGACAAATTTTCGGACGAATACAAGGAGATTGTATCGAAGCTCGGAAATGAAATCGAAGAAATGTCATCAGGAATTATCGATTCTAAACTTTCTGAATTAAAAGTAGAATATTCTGAAAAAATTTCTGCAAAGAAGACAGAAATTGCAGAATACGATAAGTCAAGTGCAGAGTCTCTTTCGGCAAAGGAAAAAGAGATTGTCGAATTCAAGGCTTACGTTGACGGCGCAGATGAGATTCTTACTCAACAGAAGGATAAGATTGAAAAAGAAAAAACATCTTACAAATCTTCGCTTGACACACTCAACGGTCAGTTTGGCACATTAGATGCTGCTTATCAGGCAAATATCAAAAACTATGAGACACAGAGTTCGGAAATCAAGGGTTATTCTGAGCTGAAAAAACTTTATGACGAACTCGATTCAAAACATACTGCAGACAAAAAACGGCTTGATGAGCTTGAGTCTGCGAAAAATTCTGCTCAGTCGGAATATGACAGCAAGAAGGATGCAGTCGATACGGCAAACGGCAACGTTAACAATTACGAAAAGCTTATTACTAACCTTTCTTCCGATATCGACAGGCTTAAAAACGAAATTGCTTCTCTTGAGCTTGAACGCCAGAAGTTGCAGAATTCGGTCAACGCCCTTCAGGGTGAGATTGCAACGCTCGAAGAACGTGTAAATGCACTCGATGTAAAACTCGACGACGGCACAATTACATCGCTCGAAAGAATTGAACTTTTAAATTCGCGTTCATCACTTTCTTCAAAGAAAAATGAGCTTTCATCCTCTGAATCAAAAATCAGAGAAATTACATCACAGATAACAAAGAATGAAACTTCGATTGCGACAAAGCAGTCCGGAATCACTGATGCGAATTCATCCCTTACAAAAGCAAAGGAAGCAGTGACTATTGCAAATTCAGAGCTGACGGCAGCATCGTCTGCACTCAATTCTGCAAAGTCAAGCTACGATTCTTTCAAAACATCCTATGATGCTGACACGGCAACTCTTGCAAAGTACACTGCATCAATGGATCAGCTGACTTCGGGTCAGGGCAAGCTGACAGAACTCACTAAAACAATTGAAGAGCAGAAGACTGAACTTGAACGGCTCAAAAAGAATCTTACAGAAACACAGATAAAATATACGCTCGCAGTCAGAAACGGCTCATTGAGTATTCAAAAAGCTCAGTTTGACCTTGAGAATGCCAAAACCCGTTACAACACAATCGATAATGAGCTGACAGAACTTAAAACGAAAATTGAGCAGAAAAAGACCAATCTTAACGGTGACCTTAAAAGACTTCAGAACACGCTCAGAAACATCGACAGTATAACCTGGATTGCGACTCCTCAGCACGACCTTACAGGTCATTCAGCTTTTGAGTCGAGTATGGAGAATATTCTTTCAATGTCAGATATTTTCCCGATTATCTTCCTGTTTACTGCAATGATTGCATGTTTTGTAATTATGATGAAAAATGTCGAGGAGCAGAGAGCTTCAATCGGTCTCCTCAAGGCTTTCGGTTATTCGGATTTTGCAATAATCAGGAAGTTTGTTTTCTATGCCGTTCTTGCTTGGCTCGGCGGTGCGTTCGTAGGCGGAATCTTCGGAACTTGTATTGTGCCGAGTGCCGTTTACTCAATTTTTGACATCATTTACACCGTGCCGAATGTCGGTGCCGTGTTCAACTTCCGATATGTTTTCCTCGGCCTCGGAATTTCGTTCCTTACAACAATGGCGGCAACGCTTCTGGCTGTTGCACGTGAACTGCGTATGCATCCTGCTGCGCTGATGCGTCCGAAAATGATTGGATACAACCGCCGTTCTTTCCTTGAGCGTATGCCCGAATTCTGGGGCTCATTACCTTACGGTATGGTTCTGTTTGTCAGAACGGTTATTAGAAGCAGAAAACGTGTTATTGTCGGTTCAGTTGCGATTGCTTGTTGTACTGCACTTATACTTTCTGCATTCGGTCTCTTCAATTCTGTTACCGATGTTTCTGATTCTCAGTACGGTGACAGCGGAATTTTTGATTATGATGTCCAGTTCGTTCTCAATGCTGAACAGAATCCGTCAGATTCGGCAGTACTTAACAAAGTCAATGAAGATAAGCTTGTGAAGTCAGCAATGCTCATCTCAAACAAATCCATGTCTGCATCCCGTGAACCCGGCCGTTCGGATATGGAAAGTGTTCATGTTGTTGTTCCGTCAGATATGGAAAGCATAACTGACTTTATCAACCTTAAAGTTATTCAGGGCACGGCAGACCTCAGTGATGGCGGTGCAGTGATTACGCAGAAGCTCTCACAGAATCTCGGTGCAGAGCCCGGTGATGTAATTTACTTTACCGATGCTGAGGATGTTGTTCATCCGGTTACGGTAATCGGTGTGGTTAAGAATTATATCGGACACTATGCATACGTTTCGCACGAGTCGTATGAGGAGGTATTCCTTGCAGAACCTGAGTACAAATATCTTTTGTGTACGGTTAAGGACTATATGGACGACGGTGAAATTGCAAACTTCTCGTCAGAATATCTCAAAACAGAAGATGTCGCCGGTGCTGCAACAGCTCAGACTATGTCTTCGTCGGCAGACAATGCTATAAAACAGGTTATTGTGCTTGTTCTTCTTTTTGTTCTTTCTGCCTGCTTGCTTGCGATGATTGTTATGTACACCACATCCAATGTCAATATCAGTGAGCGTACACACGAGATAGCAAACATCAAGGTGATCGGTTTCAGTGACGGTGAGGTTTTACTCTATGTTATCAGAGAAAATCTTATCTCAACAGTTATCGGTACAGTTATGGGTCTTGTATTCGGAATCTTCCTTCATAAGGCACTTGTCGACCTTATTGCCGTTGAAAACATTATGTACGGTACAAGCATTTCGTGGTGGAGCTTTATTGTCTCAACTCTTATAATTACAGGTGTTGCTGTACTTGCTGCCTTGCCGATTCTGTTCAAGATAAACAAGGTCAATATGGCACAGGAACTAAAATCAATTGAATAAAAATTTTCGATCCTCGTCTTCGGACGGGGATTGTTTTTTAATTGTTAAAATACTTTTAATTCCTGCCTTTTTCTGTTGCAAAATCTGATAAAATAATGTATAATAAATCGATTATCAGATTAGAAGGGGAGGTGTCGCCTGTGAATACAAAAAAGTCGTCGGAAAGTTACTTCGTTTCGTCCGATGAACTCGCAAAGCAGAGGGAATATTCAGCCCTTGTCGGCTCTGTTCTTTCGGTACGTTTTGAATCAAAACCTCTTGCTTTCGTTCATACTTACGGATGTCAGGGCAATGTATCCGACGGTGAGCGAATCAAAGGAATTCTTGCAGAATCAGGCTACGGCTTTACCGAAGATATTGAACAGGCTGATCTCATTCTTTACAACACCTGCGCTATCCGTGAACACGCGGAAGACAGAATTTACGGCAATGTCGGTGCTATCAAAAAGCTTAAAAAGAGCAACCCGAATCTCATCATCGCACTCTGCGGATGTATGATGCAGCAACCGAGAGTTGCCGAGAAGATAAAGAAGAGCTATCCGTTTGTAAATCTTGTTTTCGGCACACACGTTATTCATAAAGTGCCCGAGCTTCTTTACAAGGTTCTTTGTACGGGTAAACGTGTTTTTGCCTGTGACGAGAGTGACGGTGTAATTGCCGAGTCGTTGCCCGTAAGACGTGACGGAACTGTAAAGGGTTGGCTTCCGATAATGTACGGTTGCAACAATTTCTGCAGTTACTGCATTGTTCCGTATGTCAGAGGCAGGGAGAGAAGCAGAAGACCCGAGGATGTAATAGCTGAAGCCAAGGAGCTTATCTCACTCGGCTGCAAGGATATAACACTTCTTGGTCAGAATGTTAATTCCTACGGCAAAAGCCTTGAGGCAGATATAAACTTCTCACAGCTTTTACAGCAGATAAATGACCTTGAGGGTGACTTTATAATCCGTTTTATGACCTCTCATCCGAAAGATTGCACAAAGGAATTGCTTGACACAATGGCAAGATGCGAAAAGGTTGCAAAGCACCTGCATCTGCCGTTCCAGAGCGGTAACAACCGTGTGCTCAAGGAGATGAACAGAGGATATACAAGAGAGCAGTATCTTGAACTTGCACACTATGCACGTAAGGTTATGCCGGGACTTTCAATGACAAGTGATGTTATCGTCGGTTTCCCGGGTGAGACTTATGATGAATTCAAGGAAACTCTGACTCTCATAGATGAGGTTAAATTCACTTCACTTTACACATTTATTTTCTCATCGCGTCCGGGCACAAAGGCTGCATCAATGCCTGACCCCGTGTCACGTGAAGAAAAGGGTGTGTGGTTTAAGGAGCTTACTGACCTGCAGGAAAAAATTGCAGGTGAACGCACAGCGAATATGAAAGGTGAAACCTACACTGTGCTTTGCGAAGGGTACGCAAAAGACGGAATACTCAACGGCAGAACACAGGGCAACATTATGATAGAATTTCCCGAGGTCGAAGGTAAAGATGTTCTCGGTAAATTCTGCAAGGTAAAGGTTACCGAACCTCTTACCTGGATAGTACGCGGCGAACTAGCCGAATAACTTTGTATAACTATTTATTTGTTATAAATTTATTTTAAGGAGATTTTTAAAATGGACGTAATTGAAATCACAAGACAGCTTGGTGCAGCTATTCAGCAGGACGAGCGTTACCTCGCATTCCACGAGGCAAGAAAGGTAAACGAGGCTGACACAGACCTTAACGACCTTATCAACAAGATCCAGCTCATCCACATGTCTTATCAGCACGAGGCTGCAAAGGACGACGCAAACGAAGAGAAGCTTCAGGCTTATGACAAGGAGTTCTCAGAAGTTTACGCTGCTGTAATGGCAAACGAAAACATGCAGAAGTATGAAGCAGCAAGAAAGGCTGTTGACGATATGATGAACTATCTCACACAGATTCTTGCAATGTGTGTTCAGGGTGAAGATCCTGCAACCTGCGATCCCGCAGCTCATGCAGAGCATCAGTGCTCAGGTGAGTGTGGTTCATGCGGTGGCGGCTGCCACTAAGAAACACTGACCTTTGGTCAGATTGATTAAACAAACTTTTTTGAGGTGAAAACAGATGGCAGAAATGACGCCGATGATGAGGCAGTATCTTGAGATAAAAAAGAATTATCAGGATACCATTCTTATGTTCCGATTGGGCGATTTCTATGAGATGTTCTTTGAAGATGCTAAAACAGCTTCTCGCGAACTTGAACTTGTTCTTACGGGCAGAGACTGCGGTCAGGAAGAACGCGCACCGATGTGCGGTGTTCCGTTCCACAGCGTTGATTCTTATATTGCGCGACTTGTTTCCCGCGGTTATAAGGTTGCCATCTGTGAACAAACCGAAGACCCTGCCACGGCAAAGGGAATTGTCAAGCGTGACGTTATCCGTATCCTTACACCGGGTACTGTTATCGAAAGCAGTATGCTTGATGAATCCAAAAACAATTTCCTTTGCTCCGTCTGGCTTAACGGTACATCGGCAGGTGTATGCTTTGCCGATGTGTCAACGGGTGAACTCAATCTTACACAGATCAACGAAAAAAATCCGTCAAACAAAATCGTCAACGAAATCGGACGTTTTATGCCGACGGAAATCCGTTACAATGCTCAGGTTCTCAAAAGTGACAAAATCCGTGATTTTATCCGTAACCGCGTTGAATGTACTGCCGATGCAGTCGACGAGTCACTCATAACTGTCGATTACAGCCGTCAGATTATAACTCAACATTTCAAAAAGAGCCTTACCGAGCTCGGCATTGAAGGTAGTGACGAGGCTGTATGCGCACTGGGTGCCACAATCGACTACCTTACACATGTGCAGAAATCGGGACTTGATAACATCAGCACAATTGATTTTTATTCTGATAATCAGTTTATGAAGCTCGATTTTTCTTCAAGACGAAATCTCGAACTTACAGAGACTATGCGCAACAGAGAGCGCAGAGGTACACTTCTCTGGGTACTTGATAAAACAAAAACAGCACCCGGAAAGCGTCTTATCAGAAGCTGGCTTGAACAGCCGCTTCTCAATATTGCAAAAATCAGCAAAAGACACAACGCAGTTGAAGAACTGTGTTCTGACACTCTTCTTCTTGAAGAGGAGATTGAAAATATCTCCGACGTCAGCGATATGGAGCGACTTATGGCACGTATCGTTTATGAAACTGCCAACGCTAAGGAACTGCGTTCACTTCTTGCTACAATCAGACTTCTGCCGTCAATCAAAGAAACAATCTCGGGCTGCAAGTCAGCGTTGCTGTGCGAAACATACGCAAACATTGACCTGCTGACAGATGTCGAACAGCTTATCGACAGTGCAATCGCAGAAGATCCTCCGTTCACCGTGCGTGAGGGCGGAATGATTAAGGACGGCTTTAACGAGGAGCTCGACTCTCTTCGTGATATTGTTGTTAACGGCAAAGGCTACATTGCTGCCGTTCAGCAAACGGAACAGGAAAGAACAGGTATCAAGAAACTTAAAATCGGCTACAACCGTGTTTTTGGTTATTATATTGAAATTCCGAACTCATTCAAGGAGCTTGTACCTGAGGAGTATATAAGAAAACAGACTCTCGCAAACTGCGAGCGTTACATAACAAGTGAACTCAAAGAACTCGAATCAAAGGTTCTCGGCGCACAGGAAAGAATCGTAAAAATCGAATACGAAATCTTCACTCAGGTCAGAAACCGTGTAGCTGCCGAGCTTTACAGAATCCAGAAAACAGCGCACGCAGTTGCTACAATTGATGTACTGTGTTCACTTGCAAAGGTTGCACTTCGTAACAACTACGTTTGCCCGACGATGACTGACGGCAACGAAATTATAATCAAAGACGGCAGACATCCCGTTGTTGAAAAAATGGTCAAGGATACACCTTTTGTGCCCAACGATACAACCCTTGACTGTAAGGATAACCGATGCGCAATCATCACGGGTCCGAATATGGCAGGTAAATCGACATATATGCGTCAGGTAGCACTCATCGTGCTTATGGCACAGTGCGGTAGTTTTGTTCCTGCTTCAAGCGCACAGATCGGTGTTGTTGATTCAATCTTCACACGTGTCGGTGCATCTGATGACCTTGCATCGGGACAGTCAACATTTATGGTCGAAATGAGTGAGGTTGCAAACATCCTTACAAATGCAACACAAAACAGTCTTCTTATCTTTGATGAAATCGGCCGAGGCACATCGACCTTTGACGGTATGAGCATTGCACGTGCCGTGCTTGAATACTCTGCCGACAGTAAAAAACTCGGAGCAAAAACTCTCTTTGCAACCCATTATCACGAGCTTACAGAGCTTGAGGGTGAAATTGACGGTGCAAAGAATTACAACATTGCCGTCAAAAAACGCGGTGATGATATAACCTTCCTTCGCCGTATTGTCAGAGGCGGTGCGGACGGAAGCTACGGTATCGAGGTTGCAAAGCTTGCAGGTGTTCCGAATACCGTTGTAACAAGGGCAAAAGCAATTCTTAAAGAGCTTGAAGAAAAGGGAGTTGTGACCGTTGTAAGAACGGTTGAGACTCCTCGAGAAGACGAATTCCAGCTTTCTTTCGGCTCCAATGCAGGTAATGAGATTGTTGAAAAATTAAAGACGGTTGACGTCAATACACTCACTCCCATTGAAGCACTGCAGATGCTCTACGAACTTAAAAAAGAAGCAGAAAAAATATAGGGAAACAGTATAAATCCGAACACGCCCAAAAGTCGTTCTTTTAAAGGCTTTCCGGCGTTTCGAGTTTGAAAGGCGTCAGCCTTTCTGCACTCTCAACCACCGAAAATCCTATTAAAATCTTCACCTTTTGGGTCGTAGATTTTTTACGAGAGAGATTTTCGGTATACCAAGGCACAAAACGCAGCAAATCCTTGCGGATTTGCGAGTATTTTAACGAAGGGATAACGGGAATCCATCCGTAAAAAACGGGTTCGGATTTGTACTGTTTCCCTACACTACGGAGGTGATTTTCAGTGCCTAAAATCAATGTGTTGCCAAAACATCTGGCAGAGCTTATCGCAGCAGGTGAGGTGGTCGAAAGACCTGCTTCAATTGTCAAGGAAATAATGGAAAATGCCATCGATGCAGGTGCTGATAAAATCACACTTGAAATTCAGCGCGGAGGCATAACTTATATCCGTATAACGGACAACGGTTGCGGTATTTCGCGTGAAGATGTACGCAAGGCCTTTGTCAGCCACGCTACGAGTAAAATCGCAAATGAGGATGATCTTAATTCAATTCTCACCCTCGGTTTTCGCGGTGAAGCACTTGCATCAATCGCAGCAGTTTCACGCGTTGAGATGATGACCCGTGCAACGGGTGACACAATAGGTACGCGATACGTAATTGAGGGCGGTGAGGAAATTCTTCTTGATGATGCAGGCTGTCCCGAAGGTACAACTCTTATTGTCAGGGATATTTTCTACAATACTCCCGCAAGAATGAAATTCCTTAAAAAGGATGTTACCGAAGCAAACGCAGTGGCAGGTGTTGTGGACCGTATCGCACTCTCGCACCCCGAAGTCAGTATCCGCTTCATCCGTGACGGCAAGGATGCATTGTTTACGACAGGTGACGGTAAGCTCGAAAGCACAATTCACAGTGTTCTCGGCAAGGAGTTTGCAAAAACACTCATCCCTGCCGAATACGAGCTTGACGGAATAAAGGTCAGTGGCTTTGTTTCAAAACCGTTCAATGCCCGTCCTAACAGAACAATGCAGTTCTTCTTCCTAAACAGCAGATTCATCAAGACTCGTACAGGTCTTGTCGCTCTTGAGGAAGCATATAAAAATCAGATTATGGCAGGCAAATTCCCTGCTTGTGTACTCAATATCGAGGCTAGCGCTCAGAGTGTTGATGTCAATGTTCATCCTGCTAAAACAGAGGTGCGTTTTGCAAATGAAAAGCTCATTTTTAATGCAGTTTATTATTGTGCAAAGTCAGCACTCGACAACGGTGACCAAAGGGTACAGGCAAACATTCAGCAGAAAACACAACAGTTTGTTCAGCGTCAGTTTATGCCTCAGCCCGTCAGCGGTCAGCAGATAAAAATATACGAACAGCAGCTTCAAAAGGTTTCAAAGGACGATTTTTGGCAGAAAACGAGCGCTTCGGATTACCGTCAGGAACCTCCGAAAAAGGTGATTCCCACTCAGACAACACTGCGTGATGACTCTTCGTTTAAGGTTGAAGAGGACGAGCCTGTGCTTATTCCCGTTCAGCCAAAACCTGAAATCAGGGTTGAGGTCAGGGAAGAGGTTGTAAATATCATACCTGATGAGCCAAAACAGGAAGTGATATCTCCCGAACCCGAAAAAGCGGCAGAACCCAAGGTCGAAAAAACTGAAGTTGTTGCTGCTCCCGAAGATGAAATACCTGAAATTGAGCCTTATAAGGTAATCGGTGAGGCTTTTAAAACTTACATCCTTGTTGAACAGGGCGAAAAGCTTTTGCTCATCGACAAACACGCGGCACACGAGCGTATGCTCTTTGAAAAATTCCGTGCGGCACAGGAAACTATCGAAACACAGATGCTCCTCGTTCCCGTTACGGCAACTCTTTCAAAAGAAGAGTACTCTGCCGTGCTTGAAAATCTTGATCTTCTTGCAAAGGCAGGTTACGGCATCGAGGATTTCGACAACGGAATGGTGATTCTCAATGAGTGTCCGACTGCTGTTGCGGACGGCAATCTTTCGGATGTTGTTATGGAGCTTGCAGGCTACCTTGCTGATAACCGCAGAGAGCTTGTACCCGAAAAGCTTGACTGGATTTATCACTCAACTGCGTGCAGAGCAGCAATCAAGGCAGGGGACAAGACATCTGCGTATGAGCTGAATATCTTTGTTGAAAAATTACTCAACAATCCCGATATACGCTACTGCCCTCACGGCAGACCTGTGCTTATCGAACTTACAAAGCACGATATAGAAAAGAATTTCGGACGTATCTGATAAAAAAGGAGTGATCGGATTGAACAAAATACCTGTTGTCGCAGTTGTCGGTCCGACCGCTTCGGGCAAGTCGGATTTAGCAGTTGAAATCTGCCGACGTTTTAACGGTGAAGCAGTTTCGGCTGACTCAATGCAGATTTATAAGGGACTTGACATATCCACGGCAAAGCCCACCGAAGAGGAGAAAAAAGGAATTCCGCATCATATGATGGATTTCCTTGATAATACCAAGTCTTTCTCTGTTGCCGAATATCAGGCTATGGCGGGGGAGTGTATCACAGATATTCATTCACGCGGTAAATTACCCGTCATTGTCGGAGGTACAGGACTTTATATCGACACTCTTCTTAATAATGTGCGTCTGACAGAAGACTCTTTTGATGAGGCTTTAAGAGAAAAACTTATCGCAAGATGTGAGTCAGAAGGTATAGCTTCACTTCTGAAAGAACTCACAGAAATCGACCCCGAATATGCATCTAAAATGCATCCGAACAACGTAAAACGCATCATCCGTGCGTTGGAAGTGTGGTATTCTTCTGGTGTCACGATGACTCAGCAGATAGAGAACTCACACGCAGAAAGTCCGTACGAAGTGCTCTACATAGGACTTGATGCAAAGGACAGAGACTATCTCTACAACCGTATCAACCTGCGTGTTGATATTATGCTCGGAAACGGACTTGAGGCGGAAGCGAGAGAATACCTTGCACAGCCCGATACCTCAACATCCTCACAGGCTATCGGATGTAAGGAGCTCAAACCTTATTTTGACGGTGAGCTGACTCTGAAAGAAGCGGCAGACAACCTTAAACAAGCCACACGCAGATATGCTAAAAGGCAGCTGACGTGGTTCAGACGAAACAAAGAAATAAACTGGCTTTTTATTGATACATTTTCATCCAAGGACGAAATGTACGAAAAAGCGTTCAGCATAACAGAGGACTGGGAAAGGAGAATAACAGATGTTTCAGAATAAAAAACTTATGAATATAATCTGCATGATTGCCGTAGTTATCGTTATCATTTATCTTTTTCAGGATATTTTCAAATCCAACAACATGAAGTACGAAACCGAACAGGCTAATGTGGTTACTGTGCAGGATATTGTTGAACTTGATGCATTTATCGTAAGAGACGAGCGTTATATTGACGGCAGTGCAACAGGCACGGTAGTACCTCTTGTTGCCGACGGTGATCGTGTTGCACGTGACGATGCAGTTGCCCGTGTATGTGCAAAGGAGCAGGATGCTTCCGACTATGCAGAGCTCGAAGAAACAATAAAGGTCCGTGACCGTTATATGCGTCTTAATGATCAGACTGAGCTTAAAGCGATGGATATGCAAAAGCTCAACGAAGATATTGATAAGGCATATACAGGGCTTCTTGAGCTTGTTAATTCGCGCGATTACGACGGACTTTCAGACTATATTGCAGAGCTCGAGGAGTCATACACAAGCAAGCAGGTGCTTCGTGACGGCACAATTGACCTTACGCAGACAATTGATACTCTTAACAAACATATTGCGGGACTTGAAGCAAAGAAAATTTCAGTAAATAATGTAGCTGCACCGCTGTCAGGTTACTATATCAGTAATCTTGACGGACACGAAACAACCGTGCGTTATGAGGATATCGATTCATTGAGTGTGTCTCTTGTCAATTCTGCTCTCAAGCAGGAGCCTACTGTTGTGACAGCCAAGCTCGGCAAAATTGTTGCAAGCTATAAGTGGTATATCATTGCAAACATTGACAGTAAGTTTGCACACCTTATCGAAATCGGAGATACGATGAAAATCAACATCCCTGAATACGGTTATGAAAATGTAAAGGTTAAGGTTGAAAAACTTTCTGATGCGCAGGATGATAAAATTGCAATTGCACTTTCCTGTAACGAGATGAATGAGAATTATGCCAATATGCGTATCGAATCTATTGAGTTGGTTATGGAAGAATATACGGGTTACAGAATAAGGACGAGTGCGATTCACTCCTATACTCCCGAAGAAAAAACTACAAAACCGAGTAAAAACGAAGATGAAACAACCACAACAACCACAACTACGGGAACAACAAAACCGGCAGAAAAGCTTACGGTTGTTTATATCATCCGCGGTACGGTTATGAATGCCCGCAGGGTAGAGGTCATTTATACTGACGGCGATTATTCAATTGTCAGCACCGAAACAAAATGGGCGCAGGGTCTTAATCCCATTCAGCGCTATGATGAAGTTATTGTGAAAGGAAGGAACCTGGAAAATGGAAAAAGCATTGGTTAATCAGCGCTTTCACGATATTGAAGAAAACTACAAAACAATAATGCATAACATTTCCGAGGCTGCAATCCGAAGCGGAAGAAAGCCTGAGGATGTCAGCTTTATGGCGGTTACAAAAACAGTTGAAAGCATTTACATCAACCATGCTCTGTCACTCGGTATCAATCTTATCGGTGAGAACAGAGTACAGGAATTTTTGGGCAAACGTGATGAACTTAATCTTGACGGTGTTGAAAAGCATCTTATCGGTCATCTGCAGACCAATAAAGTCCGTCAGATTGTCGGCGAGGTCGATATGATTGACGGCGTTGACAGCGTAAAGGTTGCAAAGGAAATTGGTAAAGTTTCGCTGAAAAAGGGAATAATAACTGATGTACTTGTCGAAGTCAATATCGGCGGAGAAGAAAGTAAATTCGGACTTGACCCATCGCAACTTCTGGAAACTGTATGCGAAATTTCTGAAATTGAAGGAATCCGAATCAACGGTCTTATGGCAATTCCGCCAATTTGTACGGATGAGGATGAAAATCGTAAATTTTTTGCAAATATGTGTACAATGTTTCTTGACATAAAGGCAAAAAAATTGGATAATGTTAATATGAATATTCTGTCTATGGGTATGTCGGACGACTATGCAGCGGCCATACTTGAGGGTTCAACAATGGTCAGAGTCGGCTCATCACTTTTCGGCAGAAGAGTATATTAAAATATAAATTATAACGGAGGATTACTACAATGGGATTCGGAGATAAATTCAAAAACATTTTTAACGTATCGGAAGAAGAGTACTTCGACGAAATGGACATGGAAGATAACGGCCGTGCAGAAGAGGAAGCATCCCGTGATGTAAGAAGCAGCGGTTTCAGCTTCAACCGTTCACGTAATGAATCAAGTGACGGCAAGGTTGTTGATATGCGTTCATCAGTTCCTTCATCAGGAGCAAAGGCACAGATCGTTTTCAAGAAGCTTGACAGATATGAGGATGTCGGCAGTGTTGCAACAGTTCTTAACGAGAAGAAGATTGTTGTTCTCAATCTTGAAACCTGTCCGAACGATGTTTCAGTAAGAATTATCGATTTTCTCAGTGGTGTAGCTTTTGCTAACGACGGCGAAATGAAGCGTATCGCAGGCAGAGCATACATCATCGCACCGTACAATGTTCCCCTTACAGGTGAACTTCTTGACGGATATGATTACTCAGCATATTAAGCAGTTTAAAATATAGGAGGACAAGCCAATGTTAACACCGGCAAAAATTAAAAATCATCATTTCGAAGCAGCAGGAAGAAACGCTTACAAAACAGAAAGCGTTGACCGTTTCTTTGAAGAAGTTGCAGAGTCCTACGAGCAGATGTTCCGTGAAAACGGTGAGATGTGCAAGAAGATCAGTCTCCTTGCAGAAAGACTTGAAGAATACAGAAATGACGAAGATAACATCCGTAACGCTCTTCTTACAGCACAGCGTATGTCTGAGCAGATTCAGCGTGAAGCAAGAGAAAAAGCAGAAGCTATGCTTACAGACGCAGAAGTAAGAGCAACTGAAGAAAATGCACGTATCGATGCTGTTTCAAACGAGATGATGGCTAAGGCTACTTATCAGGCAAGAACACTTATTGAAGAAGCACAGAAGCAGGCAGAAAAGATCATTTACGACGCAACATACGAATCAAAGGCTGCTGCAATTTCAGCAAGAGATGCGATGATCAAGGAAGAAGCAGCACTTGAAATGATGAAGGCAGAAGTTACAAAGTTCAAGAAGCAGATTCTTGATATGTACTCAGAACAGCTCACTCTCATCCAGAGCCTTCCCGAATTGGTTTACGCTATGCCCGACGAGGAAGAAGAGGAGTTTGAAGTTGAAATCGTAGAGCTTCCTGCAGAATCCGAAGTTCCCGCAGCTGAGGTTGAGGAAGAGCCTGCAGAAGAAGCAGTTGTTGCAGCAGTTGCAGTTGCTGAAGCTGTAGCTGAAGAACCTGAAAATGTTGACGAGCCCGAAGCAGACGAAGTTGATGTTGAAACACTTCAGCAGATGATCGACGAAACAGAAGACACAGATGCTGAGGATGAAATTTACGAGGAAGATGATGAAGACGAAGAAGAGTTTGAAGAGTCAACAGACGAAATCGTTCTTCCTGAAATCGACGAGGAAACAGTTGAAGAGCTGAACAAAATCGTAGATAACTATACAGAAGACATCAAGGCTGAAAACGGTGACATCTTCTTTGCAAACGCTAAGAAAGATGAAAACGGAGGCTTTAAAGTAAATCTTGATAAGCTTTCAAGCTACGGCGAAGCAGAAGAGGTTGAAGAGGAAGATTACCTCGACGAACTTGATGACGAAGAGTTTGACGATGATGACGACGACAAAAATGACGGCCTTGCTTCAAAGTTAAAGGGCTTTTTCAGAAAATAATGGCTAAAATAATCAGTGTGGTTTCAATAGCGGTACTCACCGCTATTGACCAGATTATAAAATTCTTTGTAGAGCGTGATTTACAGCCTGTAGGTGCGGCGAGCTTTATCGACGGATTTATAGGTTGGCAGTATGTACGTAACACGGGTGCTGCATTCGGTTCATTCAGTAACAACACCGCGTTGCTGTCTGTTTTTACGGGTGTTGTCATTGTGGCAGGGCTTGTGCTTATCCTTACGGGTAAAATCAAGTCAAAATTCCTTTTGGTATGTGCTGTTATGATAATTGCAGGCGGAACAGGCAATCTTATCGACCGTATAATGCTCGGTTATGTAATCGATTATATCGAAGTTCAGTTTATGAATTTTGCAGTTTTCAATTTTGCCGATATTCTTGTTACCTGCGGTTCATTTATGTATATCGGATATACGATTTACGATATCTACCGCGAAAGCAAGCAGAAAAAAGCAGGTGAGAGCAATGGATGAAATTGTTATCACCGTAACCGATGAATTTATCGGTCAGAGAATAGATAAGGCACTTTCAGGTCTTACGGATTTTACACGCTCACATATTCAGAAGATACTCGAAAACGGTGAGGTAACCGTTAACTCAAAGGTTGTTTCAAAAGGCTATAAGCTCACGGCAGGGGACGAAATCCGTTTCACTCCGCCCGAGCCCGTTGAGATTGAAGCAAAGCCGGAAAACATCCCGCTTGATGTTCTGTATGAGGACGACGACTTGCTCGTGGTCAACAAGCCGAGAGGTATGGTTGTGCATCCGGCACCGGGTAATTACGACGGGACACTTGTCAATGCACTTCTCTACCATTGCGGAGACAGTCTGTCAGGCATCAATGGTGTTATACGACCGGGTATCGTTCACAGAATAGATAAGGATACCAGCGGACTGCTGATTGTTGCTAAAAACGACTTTGCTCACGAAAAACTTGCTGCACAGATTAAGGAGCATTCCTTTAAAAGACAGTACAGAGCAGTGGTTCACGGCACATTCAAAGAGCCTGCAGGTACGGTAAATGCTCCGATAGGCAGAAGTCCTAAGGACAGAAAAAAGATGTGCGTTACCGATAAGAACTCACGTTCAGCGGTTTCACATTACGAGGTTCTTTGTTCAAACGGGAAATTCTCGTATATAAAAGTTACTCTTGAAACGGGCAGAACTCATCAGATAAGAGTTCATATGTCACATATCGGACACCCTGTGGCAGGTGACCCCGTCTACGGTCCGAAAAACGGAGTAACGTCACTTTGCGGTCAGTGCTTACACGCAGGTTTAATCGGATTTGTCCATCCTCGTGACGGCAGATTCATTGAACTTGAAGCAGACCTGCCCGACTATTTCACAAGCTTTTTAAAAAGCCAATCTTTAGGGTAACCAAAACAATTTTTACCCGTTAATTATATTGGAGGTGTTATTTTGGACGCAGCAGTAAAAAAGCAGTTACAGATTAAAGCATGCAACGTACGCATGGGCGTAATTGAAGGTGTGTTCAATGCAAAATCAGGTCATCCCGGCGGTTCATTGTCGGTAACAGACATTCTGACTTATCTCTATTTTGAGCATATGAATGTTGACCCCAAAAATCCCAAGGATGAAAACAGAGACCGTTTTGTTCTTTCAAAAGGTCATACGGCTCCCGCACTCTATGCAGTACTCGCTCACAAGGGTTTCTTCCCCGTTTCGGAGCTTAAAAATCTCCGTAAGCCGGGCGCAATGCTTCAGGGCCACCCGAGCATGAAACTCACACCGGGCGTTGATATGAGCACAGGTTCACTCGGTCAGGGTATTTCAACAGCAGTCGGTATGGCTCTCGGCGGCAAGATCGACAACAAGGACTACAGAGTTTACACTGTTCTCGGTGACGGTGAAATTCAGGAAGGTCAGGTCTGGGAAGCAGCAATGTTCGCTGCAGCAAAGGGCCTTGACAATCTTTGTGCAGTAGTTGACAACAACAATCTTCAGATTGACGGCTCTGTTGCCGAAGTTAACTCACCTTATCCCATTCCTGAGAAGTTCCGTGCATTCGGCTGGAATGTAATCGAAATTTACGGTCACTCCTTTGATGAAATTGACGCAGCATTCAAGGCTGCAGCAGAGTTCAAAGGCAAGCCGACAGCAATCATTGCAAAAACTGTCAAGGGTCAGGGCGTTTCCTTTATGGAAGATCAGTGCTCATGGCATGGTACAGCTCCAAATGCTGAGCAGTACGAACAGGCAATGGCAGAACTTCAGGCAAAACTTGCAGAATTGGAGGCATAATCATGGCAGATGTAATTAAAACCGCAACCAGAGATGCTTATGGTCAGGCATTGGTTGAATTAGGTCAGAAGGACGAAAGTCTTATCGTTATGGATGCCGACCTTGCAGCTGCAACAAAGACAGGTGCTTTCAAGAAGGCATTTCCCGAAAGATTTTATGATGCAGGTATCGCAGAGGCTAACCTTGTAGGTGTTGCCGCAGGTCTTGCAACAACAGGTCATACAGTATTTGCAAGTTCATTTGCAATGTTCCTTGCAGGTCGTGCATTTGAGCAGGTGCGTAACACAATCGGCTATCCTCATCTCAATGTTAAGCTCGGCGCAACTCACGCAGGTATTTCTGTTGGTGAGGACGGTGCAAGCCACCAGTGCTGCGAGGATATCGCTCTTATGAGAACAATTCCGGGTATGGTTATCATCAACCCTGCAGACGATGTTGAAACACGTGCAGCTGTTCTTGCTGCAGCAGAGTATGAAGGTCCCGTTTACCTTCGTTTCGGCAGACTTGCAGTGCCGAGATTCAACGATCCCGACAACTATACCTTTGAAATCGGCAAGGGTATCAAAATGGCTGACGGTAATGATG
>JAZROM010000107.1:0-20817 GCA_045648745.1 Acutalibacteraceae bacterium
TCTGCCGGACGGTACCACAAAGTCAAATGCTGCGTCGTTATAATGTGTTGTCTGTCCTTGTGTGGTTATAGGTGAATTTTCTGTTCTGCTGTAGTAATAGTAGTTTGAATCCTGTGAACCGTTAGCTGCTGTGAGACAGAATGCATGGAACTGACCCATACCGCTGTTTTCCGTCATCGTCAGGTCAAAGGATACTCTGTACTTATGATTCTCATCAAGCTCAACCGTAAACCACGGTGAAACAACTTCATCTGCACTGTTTGCTATTGACAGTTCAAACGTGTTGTCAGCATAATTTACATTCTGCAGATTTCCGCTCTGTTTTACTACTGCATCAAAGTCAAACTCGTTGCCGAACATTACTTCACAAGGTTTCCACACAGCATAAACAGTATCATGGAAGGTTACACCGGAAAACGTTTGAGAAGGGGTTGTTGCGTTCTCATCCTTTGACCAACCGGCAAAAGCATAACCCGGACGTGTAGGCTGTGCAACTGATGAAGACGGTGTGTATGTACAGGATGTGTTACCACCGATAAGTGCACTGTCACCGCCCGTCAAGACTGTTGATCCGCCTGAAAACGCACCACCGTTAGCGTTGAAGTTTACGGGAGTTCTGAGTGCATTGATTTTTGCTGTGAGATCCTCTGTGTCAACATTTGTTGATTTCGGATCGCCGAGACGCTGAGCAGCCTCACGGAGTGACGTCCTGAGTGCATTCCATGTTTCTGCTGTATAATTCTTTTCATAAAGAGAAGATGCTTTAATAACAGTGTTTCGTAAATCAGATTTATTGATACCTGTAACGCTGATATTTAAGAAGTTATAGCTCCACGCAGTTGAGACAATCGCTCCACTACTTTTGACATAGTAAGCAGATCTGAGTTTGAATGTGGCTGTTCCAGATATAGACTTATTCCATTTGTAAGCACTCTGTTTGAGACCCGTATCCTTACTAGACGCTTCGAACAATTTACCTATATATGAACTATTATCATAATCACCATTATATTGGCTACTACCGCTAGCTGTTCCGTTAGAATAGCCCGCAGGATTGTTACTTCCGTAATCAGCAACATACCATCCGCCTGATTTTGCATTTTCAGAGTCTGTAATCAAATATCCAAGACTGAAGTTGGGAATCTGATTGAAATTATTGTAACGGCTGGTATCCACAGTCAGATTCGCCGTCGGACTAACTGCGTTTGAACGAGCGTGATATTGTGTACCGGTTGCTTTTTTATACTGGTAACTTATTGTCGGTGACAAACCATTGCTACCTGTCTGAATCCAATGTTCATCCGGTGATTTGTTGAATTCACCAGTATAAATTGTGCCTAACATTGGCAAAAATTTACCAGTATTAACATAATGACGATTACTACTGTCACCATCAGAATAGCCATGTACACCTGATACCCAGAAGATAGATGAAGCCCAAACATTGTGGTAAGCACCCATTGCTGCAGTAGCCGCACCGACAGGCTGATACCAGGGTGAATAGAGCGTAGAATATGCATAATAAGTGTTTCCGGTAGTATCACTATCACCGTAATATACTGTAACAGCCCATTCAATAAGTGCAGTTTCACCTGCGACCATACCGGTACCGTTCAGATAACATTGAAGTTCGTTAAAAACAAACCAATCCTGTGCTGCACCTGTTTTGTAGGCATTATAAACAACTGAATGCGCCCATCTGGTGGACTCCCAAGAATTGTTAGCATCGTAGTTATTACCACCAACAACAGGATCACCGATATCGTCGGATACTGCAGATACAGTAAAGGACATCGCAGTTGACCCCGGAGAGTAAACACAGATACTACCAAGAGTATTTGCAGCTACGGCTTCGAGGGTAACATTACCCGAGGAATCAACTTTATTGTTAACAAAATACTGACTCGACCTGGTAATTCCCGTATTCGGAGCCATATAGATCGTCTCAGGAACACCGATGACTGTCTTGTCTGCACTTGCAGCATTTAACGCCAACGATGAGAATCCCACCGCAAGCGTAGTGAAAATGACTGCAAAACAAAGAAGAATGCTTAAGCTTCTCTTTGTCAAGCGTTTGATTTTCTTCATTTACATCACCTCATACAGAGTAAATATATTTATACATATTTATAATACAGTAAAAATTACAATGTTGCAAGACTTATTTTGCTTTTTGTCATTATGGATGTCAATTGTATAGTTTTCGCAGTTCGCTTTGTTGCTTTTGCACAAATTCAAGTGAAATGCATATTATTTCAAAATAATTTATAAGTCTTCTGATGAATTTCTAAGATTTTTGGATGAAATTCATATATCAAATGATGTTTTAAGAGCTGATTTTACGGGCAGATACACCTGCCCGTAAAATCTGAAAAAAATCCGCCGGTTTCAAGTCCCTGAAGTGCCGCATAGCTTATGATTAGTTTTGTAGGGCGCAGAGTTTGCGACTGATTCATTCTAAGTACTAACCAAAATTCTGTTTAATTGTGGTAAATGTTATTGAAATAAATTTATTATAATGCTATAATAAATCGAATGTATCGCACAGCGATAGGTTAATTTGAAAACGAGGAGCGTTAATATGGCAAACGAAACAAATAAGACCATCCCCTCAGTGGAAGGTATGGAAGCACATATCGACACCTGGCGCGGTCTTATCAAAAACAAACAGCGCGGTATCTTTGCCTTTGATGAGCTTGCTGAAATCAAGTTAAAGACTCTTAAAAAGAGAATCTATACAGATTTCGAGCTCACTGATGCATGGCAGATGCGTGAATGCAACTATAAGGATATCGGCGAATACGAATTTTTCTATGACGAGTGGAAAGAACTCAACGTCGGCGACTATTGGGGCGGCAACGGTGTAAGTGCTTTCTTTAAGAATAAAATTGTTATTCCCAAGAAATTTGAAGGTAAAAAGGTTTCACTCTATGTTTACTTCGGTGGTGACTCTCTTGTTTCTGTAAACGGTGTTCCCTTCCAGGGTCTTGACCCGTTCAGAAATGCTGTTGTTCTTACAAACTGCGCAAAAGCAGGCGAGGTTTTTGATATTGATATTGAATCTTACTTCGTATGGCACTCAAACGAGAGCACACTTAAGAAGCTCGAGTGTTCTTTCATCGCAACAACAGATGACGAAATCAACGAAATCTATTGGGACTTCAAGGCAGTTTACAACGCACTCTTTATGCCCGGTATGGGTAACGACTACGCAACACTTATCCGCGAGTCACTTAAAGAGGCTTTCTGCTATGTTGATTTCGACGAACCTGACTTTGAAGTATTCAAGGCTAAGCTCCGTATGGGTAAAAAGGTTCTCTTCGACAGAGTTTATAACAATCCTAATTATAAATGTATGGGTAAACTCGACCTTATCGGTAACTCACACCTTGATATGGTTTATATGTGGGCTTACAAAGAGTTCGTACGCAAAGTAGGTCGTACCCACGCTACAATGCTTCGTCTTATGGAGCAGTATCCCGACTTCATCTTCTCACAGAGCCAGGCAGGCATGTACGAGGAAATGAGAGTTCACTATCCTAATCTCTTCGAGCAGGTTCAGCAGAGAGTCAAGGAAGGCCGTTGGGAATACATAGGCGGTATGTGGGTTGAGCCTGACTGTAATATCATTTCAGGTGAATCTTTTGTCCGTCAGTTCCTTCACGGTGTACGTTATGCTGAAAAGTGGTTCGGCGTAACTCCGAAGACCTGCTGGCTTCCCGACGTATTCGGCAACAGCTACTGTATGCCTCAGATTATGAAGAAGGCAGGCATGAAGTACTTCGTTACTCATAAGATGGGTATCTGGAATGATACCAATCCGTGGCTTTACAATGCTTTCTGGTGGGAAGGCCCCGACGGTTCTAAGGTGTTTGCTGCTGTTCCGCCGACACACTTCATCGGTTCAATGGAACCCGATTCACTTAAGACAAACTGGGTTAAGTTCTCTGAAAAAGACACAATCGGCGAATCAATGTACTGCTACGGCTGGGGCGACGGCGGGGGCGGGGTTGACACCGAGATGCTTGGGTATACAAAGAGATACAAGAGTTTCCCCGGTCTTCCCGAGACACAGATTTCAAAAATCGAGGATTCTCTCGAGAACATGAGACAGAAAGCTGTTGCTGCAGGTGATAAGGTTGTTACATGGAAGGACGAGCTTTACCTTGAAGAGCACCGCGGTGTTCACACAACCAAGGCTGCACTCAAAAAAGCTAACCGTTACTGTGAAAACCTTTTCCGTGAAGCAGAAATGTATGCTTCAATTGCAGAAAAATACGGCTATGAGTATCCGACAGAAGAATTGAGCCTCGCATGGAGAAAGATTCTTACCAATCAGTTCCATGACTCACTTCCCGGAACTCACATCACAGAAGTATTCGGCAAACTTATGGGCATTTATGACGAGGTTATTGCTACAGGCGAAAGAGTCCGTAAGGAAGCTCTTGATATCATCGCTAAGAACATCGGCTTTGATGCCGAAAAAGGCAAACCGTTCGCACTCTTCAATTCTCTCGGTGTTGCTTCAACTTCAAAGGTTGAACTTGACTGGCAGGATGTTGATATCCTTGACGAAAACGGCAATAAAGTTCCCGTTCAGCTTTATGAAAAGTTCAACGGTGATAAGAAGCTTGTATTCATCGCAAAAGATATTCCTGCAGTTGGTTATAAGGTATATTACAAGGTTCCTGCAACAGGTAAGCCTGCATATAACGAATCAAACGCCAAGGAAATCGAAAACGCAAGATTCAAGCTCGTATTCGACGACAACGCTGTTCTTACTTCAATTTACGATAAGACAAACTGCCGTGAAGTTCTTTCAAAAGGCGGTAAAGGTAACGACTTCAGACTCTTTGAAGATATGCCGGGCGGATACGATGCATGGGATATCGTTGCTACATATGTTGACAGAGAGTATGAACTCAAAGACGGTGTTGTTAAAGACATTGTTACAGGTGATGTTTATACAATGATTTCTATTGAGAAGGAAGTTCTCAAATCAGTAATTCATCAGAACATTATCATCTACAATGACCTTGACAGAATCGATTTTGATACACATATCAGCTGGCATGAAAACCAGAAGCTTCTCAAGGTATTCTTTGACGTTGATCTTCAGACAAAGAATTACACAAGAGATATTGCTTACGCTACAATGGAGTGCTGCTCATACAGATACAATCCGTATGATAAGGCAAAGTTTGAGGTTAACGCACACAACTGGATCGATATGTCTGATGAAGATTACGGTGTTTCTCTTCTTAACGACTGCAAGTACGGTCACGAAGTGAATGAGCACAAGATGATTCTCACTCTTCTTAAGGCTCCCATCAAGCCCGACCCGACATCTGACCGTGGTGAGCATTACTTCACATACTCCATCTACCCGCACGCAGATACATGGAAGAAGGCTCAGACACTCACAAGAGGTCTCGAAATCAATAATCCTCTTGTTCCCGTTGAGCTTGAAAATAACGGTGATATGGGTACAAGCAACTCATTCATCACACTCACTGCTGACAATATGACAATCGAAGCAGTCAAGAAGTGTGAAGAAGAGGACGCATACATCATCCGTATGGTTGAGAAGAAGGGTAAGAGTGTTGATGCAACAGTCAAGTTCTTCGCTCCCCTCACCTACGCTGCAGAATGCGACCTTATTGAACGTAACGACGAGCCGGTCGCTTACGAAGGTGATTCAATCAGCTTCCGCGCAACACCGTTCGAAATCAAGAACTTCAAAGTCAAAATCAAATAAACAAAACAAAATCCCGCCTGATAAAATCAGGCGGGATGAACATTAAAAACTACATTCAATTATTATTTAGAAAAATTATGAGATATAAAGAATTGCTATTTGACAAACTTTCTACAATTGCAGAAAAACCGGAAAATGAGTTTGATAAGATTATTTCAGAAAATAAAGCTTATCTTATACTTATGAACGAGTCTCAGCTCGGTGAAATGTGTGCATTGAGAGACTACTGCGCAAAGCTCTGCCGTGTTGTACCGTATTCGAGAAATGATGTTGCGTCATTAATCGAGAACAACGAGGTATCCCCCTACGACAAGGTTGCTGAACTTGAGAATCATTTTCTGATCGCCGAATGTATATTTACACGTTTGCGCGGAGAAAAATATTAATGATAAAATTGTTGAAAATTTTTCAAAAAAGTCTTGACAATTCTTTCTAAATAATATATTATATTTAAGCGTCAAATGCGCACATGATTCATTAGCTCAGTTGGCAGAGCACTTGACTTTTAATCAAGGTGTCCGGGGTGCGAATCCCCGATGAGTCACCATTAACGGCAAAGTTCGAAAGGACTTTGCCGTTTTTGTTTTTATTATACAAGGCCTAATTTGATTTATTGACAAAAAAATGAATGAATGTTAAAATAAAACGAAAAATATTTGAAAGAGGTAGAAGTATGAAAAAGATTATTTCTGTAATTCTTGCAATCTCTATACTGATGTCGGTCACCATTATAGGTGCATACGCACAGGATGACAACACAATGAGTTTTGCAGTTGCATCAGATCTTCATTATGTAGAGCCGACAGAACCTGTTGAGCACTACAGCGATGACCCTGTTTTTTACTACGCTAACAGACGTGCACAGATGGAGCACGAAAGTGGTTTTATAATTGACGAAATGCTTCGTCAGTGCGCAGAAGACGAGGATTGTGAATTCCTTCTTATACCCGGTGACCTCGCAAACGACGGTAAAGTTATTCTTCAGCAGCATATTGACGTTGCTGAAAAACTCGCAAAGTTCGAAAAAGAAACCGGCAAACAGGTTTATGTTATCGATGGTAACCACGATCTTGGTTATGATTGTGAAACAACACCCGAAGTTTTCAAAGACGTTTACTACGAATTCGGTTACAAAGAGGCACTCACTGTTGTAGAAGACGATTGCTCATACACCGCTAATCTCGGTGACAAATATCGTCTTATAGCTCTTGACAGCTGCGATCCTTCAAAATCCACAGAAGACGGTATGTCTATGGATAAAATCCAGTGGGTTCTCGATGAGGCAGATAAAGCAAAGGCTGACGGCAAATATCCCATTCTTATGATGCACCACAATCTCCTTGACCATCTCCCGATGCAGAGAATCATCAGCCGTAACTTTATCGTCCGCTTCCACTATACAACTGCCGAACTCTTTGCTGATCATGGTATCAAGCTTGTTTTCACAGGACACGAGCACTGCAGTGACGCCGCTACATTTACAAGCGCACTCGGCAATGTTATTTATGACTTTGCAACAACATCTCTCACAATGTACCCGCTTGAGTACAGAATGTTCCATCTTACAGATGAAGAGATTAAATACGAAAATAAAAAAATCACAAGCATCGACACTCAGGCAATCGACAAGGCGGTTCCTGATCTTACAGACGAGCATATTGCTCTCATGGATGAGGATTTCGAAGCTTATGCTAAAGGTTTCTTCCATAACGGTATCAAGTACAGACTTGGACGCGACCTCAACTTTGAAAAGATGGGAATTGAAGAAGGCGCATTTTATTACAACATTGCGCATGCAGCTGTTGTAACACTTACCGATATGCTTGATGCTCCTTTCTATGGTGAAGGCGGTATTCAGGAACTTGCTGCTGAGTATGGTCTTGAGATACCTGATAGCGAATACGAAACACCGTGGCACCTTGTAACATCCTTACTTGGTATGCACTATGCAGGTTCAGAGTATTATGACCTAGAAAGCACAGAAGTAACAATGCTTCTCAGAACTCTTGTGCTTATTCTTCGCGTTGATTTTGCAAACATCACTGATGCATTTTTCCTTGTAAATCTTGCTAACAAAGTACTCAGCAATCTTGGTATAGACTCAATTTCACACGATCTTACAAAGCTCGGTATAAAAGTATTTGGTTCTGTAAATACTCTTGAATATGCAATCCTCGGACTTATCTCTCCCCTTCTTTATTCATTTGCTTACGACGATGACGGAGTAGATGATAATAACGGCACACTTCCCGGATACGGCACTGTAGACACTATGGACAACTTCGGTAACATCACTGACAATATTGCAAATATTCTCAAGAGTATTGTGTTCAATGTATCAATGATGATTAAGTACGCTCTCAAAGGAACAGGATTTATGCTTAACTGATTAAGCAGTATCAAAAAATGATTTCGGACGGTGAAGCCTATGAATTACAAATACAGACTTCGCAGTTTTGCAGTAAATTCAGTCAGAAGAATGTTCGGCTGGATGATATTGAAATACTGTCACGCAAAAATCGAACCGTACAAGCCTAAACATAAAGCGTTCATTGTTATCGGCAACCACGCAGATGGAATGGATCCAGGATACGAACTGATTGCTTTCAGACGCTATATCCGCTTTGTTATCAGCGATCATCTTGCACGAAGCAAATTTACTGATATCGTTCTTGAAAAGATGGCAGGTGTTATTGTTAAACACCGCGAAAAGCCTACCTCTGAACTCAACAAACAGGTTATAGCCAGCATCAAACAAGGCATTCCTGTAAGTATTTATGCTGAGGGTGCAATGACACCAAACGGTGAAACGGGATTCTTCTCACCAAGAACAGGTCAGCTGATTAAAGACAGCGGTGCTGCGTTAATCACGTTCAAACTAACCGGTGGATATTTACATGCTCCGAAATGGGCCAGAAAGATACGAAAAGGACCGGTTCATGGCAAGGTAGTAAGAGAGTACTCCCCTCAGGAACTTGCCGCAATGACCGTAGAAGAGATTAATGCTGCAATTGCAAAAGACATCTACCACAACGATTACGAGCACCAGAAAATTCAACAGATCGAATATAAAGGCAGCCGACTTGCGGAATGTGTAGAGCGTATACTTTATATGTGTCCCGAATGTAAAGAAGTCGGATATCTTCATTCAAGCGGCAATTACATTAAATGTGATAACTGCGGTTACAATGTTGAAATGAAATACGACGGTTTCTTCCATGACACGGGTACCGGACTTCACTTTGCAACCATACTTGATTGGGATAAATGGCAGAAAAACGAGTGGAAAGAAAGAGTTCTCAATTGTCCCGATGAACTGATTTTCGAAGAAAACAATCAGATTGTTTCCACGGTAATCAAGCACAGAAAAAAGCCGCTTTCAAGCGATGCCACAATCAGACTTTATAAAGACAGATTTGAAGTTGAGCTTGCCGAAAATTCGATAATAACGATTCCGCACAAAGACATCAAGTTGGTTCTCAATGTTTCAATTGAAGCATTGATAATAATCTGTCCTGATTATTATCTTTATATTCAGAGTCAACGACCTCGTGCTGCTGCAAAATATGTTGCTGCGTGGAGATACTTGATAGGAAAAGAGTATAAATAACAATAACCGCTACAGTTCATCCTGTAGCGGTTAATTTTTATATCATACTTTCATATTCAGAAAGATTGCTATAATTTTCAGCTTGTTTTATAACCCTGACTGCATCTGTATATGGTTTAATAACTCTGAAATAATCAGAGTATTTTCTTTCAGCTGATTTAATCTTATTAATCAATTCCTGCCTTTCGTTTTTATTTTTATTAAGAAGACTTTTTAACTTGTTAATTGATTCAACATCTTTATTTTCTTTAGCATTCTTCATCTCACGTGACAATGTCATCATATCACTCTGAGCTTTATCATAAGCTGAATACAACAGTTCCAAATCAGCCATATCAGTCTTTTCCAAACCGTTCGAATAACATCTGTAATAAGTCTTCTTTGCAGCTGTAATGTTTTCGTAACGGACAAGTGCATCCCGACGGAAGTTCTGTTGAATCTGGTCTGATACCGGCATTGCCTTGATTGACTTTTTATCGGGTAGCGTAACACTAAGGAAAGAAAGCTCACCTTCAGCAATAAGTCTTTGTGCAGTTTCAAGTTCATATTTGCCTGATAAAGTATTATATTTTTCAATTTCATCTACAACAAACTTAGCAACTGCAACCTTTTCATTTTCTTCACTCAAAGACAAATATTCTTTGGAATTCTTCTTAACTCCTGAAAGGCTTGAGAACGTTTTCAAGGCAATCTCTCGTGATTCTTTAACAATCCCGACAGCTTCAACAAAATCGTCAGTACGCTCTCCTGTAAGAGAATAATCCTCAAGTGCTGCTCTTATTTTGAGCACTTGCACAACTGCCTTTTGCCTGGTCTCAGTAAAATCATAGAACAGGTACGGTATTGCATTAAGCGCTGCACCTATTGCAGAGGCTACAATCAGAATCGAACAAATACTGATAAAATAATCGCGATGATTAAGTACTTCATAAACAATAGAGCCGTCATATCCTAAAGACTGAGCAACCTCACGGTTAAGACCTGCTTTTTCATAAATTGCGGGTAAAGCAAGACTTGTAACCATTGTAATGGCATTACCTATAAGTCCGACAGCAGTAAACATGCCGTCAATTCTTTCACCGCTTATGTAATGCTGATAATCGCGTATATCGGCATTGACTCCCGGACCGAGAAGATGTCCGAGCGAAGTTATAAACTGATTTATAAATGTAACCACAAGCAACATCCATATAGCTGACGGCTTACCAGCACTGCCGACAATCGGCAACATGCAAAGAATAAACACAACACTTAACACATTGGTGTAAATAAGTATTTTTTTCTTTCCGTATCTTCGGATAAGAAACGGCCCCATAAGATTCGGCCAGAAAGAAGCGTTACTCGCAATGGCAGTTATCAGTGAATATTGAGCAGCAGAACAGGTACCCTGATAATTATACATCCACTGCATTATATTATGAAAACCAACTTCAAGGAATCCTATCCAACCCGCAAGAGAAATTATCCAGAAATACTTATTTCTCGCAACCGCTCTGAAAGCATCAAAAAAGCGAATTCCCGGTCGATGCGTTTTGGGCTGAACGATTTTCTCCGTTGTGTTTTTATACACAATCATAGAAATTATAAATCCTAATAACAGCATCGGAGGATAAAGATATCTGTAAATTTTGATATCATACAGTTTATCTTCACCGATAATAAGACGAGCCAGCAACGGAAAGAGTATATTTACTATTGAGGGAGAAATATTTTCGACAACATAGCGAATTGAAAGCACGTCAGAACGTTCAATACTATTTGGAGAAAGTACATTAATAAGACTGTCATAGGAATCGTTAAAGAAGCTGAAAAAAAACTGGAACGCTATATTGAATCCGAGAACGACCGCACATTTCAAATACAATGACATATTTTCATACGGCATCCAGATAAACAGTGAACCAAGTATCACCGTAGGAAGTCCCATGGTGAGAAGATATGGCCTATATTTACCTTTCATACTTCTTGTGCCGTCAATCATTTTAGCTCTCAGTGTAGTCAACGGAAACGCAGTAAGAAGGCTGATCATATAAATAGCCTGGAGTGCCATAGGATCGATCCCGATAGTATTACCAAGCAAAGTATTACCTGTAGAAATCATCATCTGTGAAATACAATGAACTATAATCCTGACACCGATTCCGCCACCTGCAAGAGATGCAATTTCCTTATAAGGCATATATCTGCCTTCAGGCGGTTTATTCCAGTATTTTTTAAAATTGTCAATCAAATCAGATAACATTTGTTTAACTTTATTCATAAATTATACCCCTATTTAAAACACAATAGTTGTTACAGACTCAGGAGTGATATTCAAAGTATTCAACGCAGAAAGTTTACTTTCTTCAAGATTATTGTCCTTATCAGTCACCGCAATCAAAGCATCCTTTTCAAGTTCATATCTTTTTATGTTTGAAGTCGGATTGATAATTATGACAACCGTCTTGTTATCTTTTTTAAATCCAAGCAACATAATTTCACTATCATCGCTTTCGACCTCAAAACGAGTAGCACCAAGAGAAATATATTTTGAAAAATTACCGGTTACCCAAAGACGTTTAGTTGTTTCAAAAGTTTTGTTTTCAAGATCTAAATACAACAATCCATCATGGTAATCATAGTGCGAACAAGCAATCCAATGCTGCCAAGAAGTTACATTAAGCAAAGTAAAGTCTTCATACATTACTTTTGCAACTTCAAGAGCTGAGCTCATTCCCGTATTTTTACCGCCTACCATATGAGTCCACTCACTCATTTTAACAGGAAGCTTCGGATATTTTCTGTCTAACCATTTCCTGTATCTTTTAAGGAATTTAACTCTGTTATTAAAAAAGGGGATCGGCATATGAAGACAATAAGAATGAAGGTCAACTGCATCAATTACATCTCTTACCTCCGGATATCGCATAAGTTCACGAGTATATGACTTATTGAACCAACGTATATCACCATTCTCGACACCTGAAAGTTTAACATTTTTGAGCTTATTACGCTTCTTCATTTCGAGTGCAAAACAACGCATTACTTTACCTGACTGTCGCGGACTGTAATGACATCCCTCCTGACCACCTGTCCATATCCAAAAGGGTTCATTGATCGGTGAAAGAAATTTAACGGGTACTCCTTCATCAATAAAGTGTTCCGTAACATCAAGACAATACTTTGCAAACGACAAGTAATTCTTACTTGAAAGATTTGTCCTGAAAGCCTGATTTTTATTCAAATGCGATAGATGATTTTTGGTCAATCTCTCTATGGGAGAATTTACAAAAAGAATAACCTCACCGGCACCGTCTTTAACAGACTGTTTCATCATATAAACAGCGTTTTTATCTCTTGTAAAATCATGCTTACCTTCACCTGCATCAAAACTTTCCGTTCTGCGTGCAAAATCGGAGTACTCACCTCTTCCACTGTGAGCAGAACCGCCGCCGATATTATAACGATATATATCAAGTCCGATACCTTCAGTTTTACTGTAAAGCATACGTGAAACAGCATCGCGCATTTCAACACCGCTGTCATCAACATTATCCCATCCTCCGACAATTTGTGCCCACCATGCACCGCTAGCACCTATGCCTTCGTATTTTTGGAAAACTTTATCACGATTCAATATAATCTTCATAAAACCCCTCCGCTTGAAGCATTATATCATAAAAGAAAAAACATCTCAACACTTATGTCGAGATGTATTCATTCATTTAATTAAAAGATTATATAAAGTTGGGTTAATATTAAACTCCTTAATGGCATTTTCAACTTCCTGAAGCGCTTTTGATTTGCTCTTTTCTGATGTGTTATTTTTACGTACAGCACGGATGAGAATATTTTTGGGAGTATGAGCAAAATCAATAAACTCAAGTAATTGTGTTTTATATCCGCAATATTCAAGCAGATTACCTCGGACAGAATCAGTAAGTAATGCCGAAAAACGTTCTTGAATTATACCGTATCGGGTCAATAATGAAAGGTTTTCAGTTGCAATCTGCTTATTGAGTTCATGTTGGCAGCAAGGCACAGAAAAAATCATCTTTGCATTCCAATTTATCGCATTATAAAGTGCAAAATCAGTTGCCGTGTCACATGCATGAAGAGTAATAACCATATCAACATCGAAAGGACAATTGTAACCGTTTATGTCACCAAGCTCAAAGCGAAGGTTATTATAACCGTACTTTTCAGCTGCTCTATTACATTTTTCGATTACATCTTTCTTCAGATCAAGACCGATTATATTTGTGTCAATCTTTTTGATTTCAGTAAGATAATAATAAACAATAAAAGTAAGATAAGACTTGCCGCAGCCAAAATCGATAATATTAAGTTTTTTGAAATCTGACTGACGTATTGCATCATCAATAATTTCAATAAAGCGATTAATCTGTCTGAACTTATCGTACATCGAGTTAACTACTTTACCCTCTTTTGTAAAAATACCCATATCAACCAGTGGTGCTATTACTTTACCTTCCGGAATAATATATTGTTTTTGTCTGTTGTGTTCATTTTTAGGCAAAGAAACACTAGACGCAACATTTTTTTCTTTATAGAAAAGCTTTTTCTTTTTTGAAATTGTAATATAAATTTCCTTAGACTCCGCCCAGGCATTTACCTGTTGATAAGCGTTATCAACGAGTTCAAATACGCGTTCTGCAATTGAATCCGCTTTCAGATTTTCATGAAAAACCTGCTTATCCGTATACTTTGCAATCTGATAGAAACCCGACATTCTTGTTATGCTAATCTTTTTATAATCAGTCTGTTTATTAACAGGTTTACTGATAACTAGCTTATCCGGACTATAAGAAAATATTTTCTCAATACACTCTTTGAGTTCAGCCATAATAAACTCCTTGTAAACAAAAAATACGTAATATAAGAAAAAATTCCGACTGCCAAGACATTCGGAATTTGGTGCGAGAGGCGGGACTTGAACCCGTACGGGATTACCACACGCCCCTCAAACGTGCGCGTCTGCCGATTCCGCCACTCTCGCATATTCGGTTGCGTCCCTCACGGAACGATTGATATTATATCAAAGCAAAATACATTTGTCAACACTTTTTTAGAAGAAATTTAAAAAATTTGGCAGAAACATAATACCTGAAGTAATCTGTTTCTGCCAAATGTCAAGAAGCTTTCATCTGCAGACGCAATTTGTCTGCAATCATAGCAATAAATTCTGAATTTGTAGGTTTTCCTCTTGAAGATTGAATTGTGTATCCGAAATACGAACTCAACACATCAACATCCCCTCTGTCCCATGCCACTTCAATTGCATGACGAATTGCACGTTCAACACGTGAAGATGTTGTCTTATACTTTTTAGCAACAGACGGATACAGAAGTTTTGTCACAGAACCCATCATATCTGTGTTGTTTATTGACATAATTATAGCTTCTCTTAAGTACGTATATCCTTTTATGTGCGCAGGTACACCGATCTGATGCATAATATCAGAAACAATAATCTCAACATCGTCACATTTAGAATGAACTGAGTTATTTTTCTTAATCTTCCATCCTGAAAGCTGTGATATACGTTGTGCAAGTACTTCAACATCAACAGGTTTTAGGAAATAATAATCAGCACCCGAATTCAATACATCTGACTCAAAATGAGCATTATCTACACTGGACAAAACGATTACCATCGGCTTTTTAATATCATTCATTTCATTAAGCTGAGCAATAACACCAAGAGCATCAACATGAAGCATAAACGCATCAATCACAATGATATCAGGCTTTTCAAATCGCACACGGGTAATCACCTGTGCACCGTCTTTTTCGACAAGGACAGTACTGTATCCGTAAGAATTAAGAATACGCATACAATTCTGACCAAATTCATTGTTTTCAGCTACTAAAATTTTAAGATTCGATTCCATAAATTTACCTCCGTGAATTATTTTCACACATATACTACCATATAATGGTAATTCTGTCAATATATTTTTGGTAATTTATGGTATTTATTCAGGCTATGAAGCTTGCCTTTCAACTAATGTTTCAATATTCTGTGCTGTATCCATCATATTTTCTGCGAATATTCCGTACCCTTCCGTACAGTCATCCAGAAAAACGTGGGTAACCGCACCAACAAGCATTCCGTTTTGTATAATGGGACTTCCTGACATACCTTGAACTATTCCACCCGTTTTATCTATGAGTTTTTTGTCTTTTATCCTGATCGTCATATTCCTTTCGGAACCCGGGTCACCCGAAAACACCTTGGTTATTTCAATGTCGTAGTATGCAGGACCTGATTCGTCTATGGTACAAATAATCCGGGCAGCGCCTTCTTTCACCTCTTGCTTAAGAGCAACAGGTAAAACATCTGCATTGTTTTTATATTCATTCAGAACACCGTACACTCCCGTGCTCGAATTAATATACAATTCGCCGATTGAACCTGAAGAAAAAACTCCGCACAGTTCGCCGGCACTCCCCGGACTGCCCTTGTAACAGCCATTTACAGTCGCTTCAACTACATCGCCGCCTGCTAGTGGCATAATATCTCCCGTGTCGACATCGCATACTGCATGTCCCAAGCCTGCAAAAACACCATTCGAACGGTCATACCATGTTACAGTCCCTATTCCGGCGGTACTGTCTCTTATCCATAATCCGCCTTTGAATGAGTTATCACCGGACTGTACGGGTGTAAAATCAATTTCCTTAATCTGACCGTTGCGTTCAATCTGCATTTTCAGCGTTTCACCTTTGCTGTCTGCAAGAATCTTTGACAATTCCTTGTTGCGTGTTATCGATACGCCCCCGACAGAAATTATCAGATCCCCTTCTTTTAGTCCCGCAATTTTACCGGGACTGATGTTACCCGACGGGGTAGTTACCTCGTCAATGCGGATAACCATCACACCTTTTGTATACAGGCGTATTCCGAATACGTTGCCACCCGGAACAACATATTTCCTTTGACTGACGGTTACTTTTGCATTTTTGATCGGAAAAATGTTAAAGAGCTTAATGGAGGTTTCATATTCGTGCTTAAAATTCGAAGCATTTTCTGATGGTACATCTGTAAGAGTCTGACAGACAAAAGCTTTGCCGACATTTATCTTATCATATTCATTTACTGTCATTTCATCAGGAATCCTTACATAACCGATCATAAGAAACAACATAATAGTACTGACAGCAAAAAAACAGATTACACTCAAACTCCGAATACATTTTCGCATGAAAAGCACCTCCGGTTTTAATGTAACCTGATTTTTTCAAAATATTAAATTTTTAAAAAAATTACGGTGTCACCTGAAGTAACACCGTAAAATATTATACACTTTATTCTGTTACAGGAAGAGCTTCGATCATCTGAATCATGTTAAGATAAAACTCCATCGTTGCCTCTTCAGAAACTCCGATTCCTATAGCATTACCATGGTCACCCGTGCTTACAGGCATAACATTCCAGACTCCTGATTCGATATTATCAGCATCATAATCTTTGTGAGGAGCATTGAACGGATAAAGCGCTGAATGAACGCTTACAAGACCATCGTTAGCGTACCACTCTTCGCTAAGCTGATAATCGGTAATTCTGTTATTCTTATAGCTGCCAATCATCAAAGCAAACGGCTGAAGTACAGCAAAAGTACTGGGAATCGGTAAATAAGTACCCGTTACTTCACACTTAGTAGTTGAGTTGAATGCATAGGAAAAGTAATAAGTATCTTCATCCATATCCACCTGAGCATTAAATTCTGCAAGAGTATCCGGTGCCATATCATACATGGCAGTGTCTTCCCAGTGATTGAGCATCACAAACATAGCCTCCAGCATTCTCTGTTCTGTCGGCTTCTCACCGGGAACATAAGTAAGGCCAAATTGCTCAAGATGGAAATCAACATATCCGTTCAATGGTGAACGTCCCAATACACCTGCGTAAGTATACGCACAGATTGTCATAAGAAGTGAAAGATTAAGCTGATCAGCAACATAGTAAAGCGTAGTTCCGTTGTTCGGCGAACAAACTGTAACAACAGAATTTACATAATGCGCCTTACCGCCGGTAAAAAGCGGTGAAACATCGTCCGGAGATGCTGTTCTTTCTTCTTCACTTCCCTTCGCAAGAAGAGTCTGCAACATTCGTATAGTGTTACCGCCAAAACTATGACCGATAAGGTTAATTTTGTTAGTAAGTCCATTCTCATCTTTTTGACCCCAGCCTTCAAACAAAGGCTCGGAATAAGTTCTGCCGTAACGCTCATGGTTGTGTGCTTCAGCGTGAGCTGCACCGTAGTCAACAGTGGTACCCATAAGCAGTGCATAAAGCTCACATGCTCTGTCCCAGTTACTGGACATAGGTCCTACAGAAGCATCATAACATTCATAGCCTGCTTCATTGAGATTCTTAATAAGCTGGCAAGCAGTTCCACCCCAATAAGAAAGATTCTCATTAATACCTTCGTCTTCACCCCAACCGAGGAAACCGTGTACAAAAATATAGGGATATGATTTATCGGAAACCTCGTCCGGCTGCGGCGCGACAAAACCGGGTACAAAATTAACAAATAACATTACGAATGAAACCCAAATTGAAATAATCGACTGCATAAAAACACCCCTTTATACTTTATCTGATATTATTTTAAGACAAAGGCACAATATTGTCAATGTTTTTATCGTAAACCAATAATTAATCCCTATACAATTTTAATCAAATATGTCGATTAAATATCAAAAATATTAAGACCCGTTTGTTTACTTACCGCCCTGTTAATCTCACCATTCAGAACAGTTATAAAAATCTCAGCAGTAATACTGATATACGCTTTATTTAAATGACCTGCAATCATTGAATACTTTTCATCAGAAAAAGCACCGTGAAGATGTAAATACGGTTCACCTGCTTTTACACTTATATTTCCGTTTAGCGAAATCATTTCTAATTGTTTATTATAATTCACGGTATGATATACTTTATCTTCAAGCGAATAATATCCGATATCGATATTATCGACAGCTCCAAGTCCTTGTACCGTGGCAGCGTTAATATTTTCTTGTCTTGCCAGATTGGAAAGGCATCAGTGATTTCGTCACCTATTTCTAATCTGACAACATATACATTATCTATCTTTTTGACCTTCATAAAAAAATCTCCCCATAAAAAAAGACGGCATAAGCCGTCTTTTAGTAATTATGCGTTTGCTTCGAGATATTCAACAACATCCTTAACAGTAACAAGTGTCGGAAGCACTCTGTCAGGAATTGTGATTTCAAACTTTTCTTCAATAAGGCAAATCATATCAAAGAGTTCAAAAGAGTTAAGGCCAAGATCAGATGTAAGAACATCGTCAGGGTTAACTTCAGTAATTCTGCCGTCAGTGTAATCTCTGAGCATTTCGAGCATTTCGTTTCTGATATCCATAATCAATTATCCTTTCTTATTTAGAGGCAGCTTCGCGCTGTTCTTTACGCTTGCGCCAAATTTCATTATAAATCTCTTCTGTTGCAAGTGAAATCTTAGTAACTGAGAATTCATCTGCATGCGGGTATACGTACCAAGTATCATCAAGAGTGTTAAGATCGATACAGTCCTTGTACTGACCGAAACGGTAATTGTACTCAACATGAACTGCATACTGTCCTGCAGAATCGATCTTCATCTCAAACGGTTTACCGTCATAATCTCTTATACCCTCGACTCTGAAACCGTTCATATCGTGAATAATCTTACCGTTACCAAGACGAACATAACCCTTGGAGTTCGGAAGATCGTTAACATGACATTCACTCTCAAAGTAATATGTACCTGCAAGAACTTCCTTCTTAACCTGCTCACGTTCCCACTTATACCAGTCACTTGCAAACTTGAACTCGGTTTTACCATTCTGAGCTTCCAATTCACCATACTCGTTAAGAGTCCATCTCTTACCGCAATGCTCGCAGAAAATATCTGCACCCTTGGAATTCATCTTGTACTCTGTCATACAGTGCGGACACTGATAGAGAACCTTGTGAAGACCCTCAGCACGCTTTCTGTAAGACATCTTTACTCTGTTTTCGCTCTGCCAACGGAAGTCATCATTATACATAGCTTCTCTTACTTTATCGGTGATTTCATCAGGAGATAAATCCTTGATTTCATCAGGAGTAAGAACCTGCTCCATTGTTGCCTCGAGACCTGTAACAAATCTCTTCTTATGATCGCCCCAGAACGGGTCATAAATATGATGTCCCTTACAGTTAAGTACAACAACAGGAACCTTATGATGCTTGATAAGCTGACCGATAGCATCCGGAATAACTTCAGTAACACCGCAAAGAGAATATCTTGCTTCAGCATAAATGCCGAATATCTGATTTTCTTTAAGAGCCTGTCTTGCAACTCTCAACAAGCTGATATCTGCAGTATACTTTCTCTTAGGAACAGTACCAGCAATACGGAGTAAATACTCTCTGCCGATATAGTCATCAACTGCAGCCGGATGAATTGCTCTATAAGGAGCGATCGCACACATCATAACATAGAAATCATAGAAAGCGTTATGATTGCACAACATAATATAAGGAGGCTTCAAGCCTTCCATTCTAATCTTTTTTATAGGCTGAAGATGATGAAATCTTCTGATATTACAATATGCCCACACTGCAGGAAGCAAATAAGCACGTGTTTTTACGACGGGTTTATTAATGTCAAATTTTTTGGTTTCGGGCGCTCCGCCTCGAACATATTTACCATATTCTTTTGACACTGCACACACCTCCATTTTAATTTTCTAGATTATAACATACCGCAATTAGTATTTCAATGTGCAAATAGCATAAATAAAATTCCATAACCTTGTTAAAAAGTAGATTCTAACACTATAAATTACAGAATCAGTGATTATTTATCAAAAATATTCCACGGATACTGATTAAAGTCGGGCCGAGAAGAAAAATTAACTGTTTCGCCTTTTATCTGAAAACACAGTTCGCTCGACCACAAGGCAACTGAGCATCTGTTATCACGACTGCCGTATTTCCCGTCACCGACCAGCGGCATTTTACGTGAAGCAAACTGAACACGTATCTGATGTGAGCGTCCCGTGTGCAGCAATATCTTAACCAGAGAGAATCCTGACTGTGATGATAAAAGATTGTATTCCAAAGAAGCTTTCTTAACACCCCTGCGTTCTCGTTTAACAACAAAAGTCTTATTTTTAGATGAATCTTTAAAAAGTAAATCCTCAAGAACGTCGCTTTCATTATCAGGCACACCCGTTATTACCGCGAGATATTTCTTTTTAAATGTTCCGTTTGTAATCTGTCTGGAAAGATCAGCGGCAGAACGGGAATTCTTTGCAAATACCATTGTACCGCCAACAGCAGTATCAAGACGATGCACCGGGTAAATTCCACACCCTGTCTGCTCGCGGAGAATTTTGACTAAATCTTCTGCCTTGTCATTCTGAGAATTAATGCCTACAGGCTTTAC
>JAZROM010000108.1:0-14339 GCA_045648745.1 Acutalibacteraceae bacterium
AATTGCATATACTTTTGTTGCACCATATGCCAGCATACAGTCAGTAAAGCCGCCTGTAGATGCACCGATATCCATACAAATACACCCCGATAAATCGATACCGAAGTTTTTCGCAGCTTTTTCCAGTTTAAGTCCGCCGCGGCTTACAAACGGATTCTGACTACCTCTGACTTCAATTTCATCATCAGGTTTAACATTGGCACCTGCTTTTAATTCTTTCTGACCGTTAACATATACCTGCCCTGCCATAATCAGAGCTTTTGCTTTTTCGCGCGACGGCACAAGTCCGCGCTCGGTCAATGTTATATCAAGCCTTTGCTTTTCTGCCACAAGAACACCTCTGTTATTTAGATTCAGATATCTTTTTTACAATGCTTTCACAATCAAAGTTATACTGCTTCATAAGCTCATCAACTTTAGCCTGCTTTACAAAGCAATCTTCAATTGCGGTTATATCATAAGTACCTTTAAAACCTTTTTGTAAAAGCATTGAAGCGAATTTTTCGCCTATTCCACCGCTTCTGACACCTTCTTCATAGAAGAAAATGTGCTTAGAATCGAGAACACTTTCAACTGCATTTTCATCAATCGGCTTAATACGATTGAGTTTAAGAACTTTAACTTTAATATTATGCTTCAATAATTCATTAGCTGCTTTTGCAACCTCACCGAAAATTCGGCCGTAAGTGACAATTACTATATCAGCCCAAGCATAACCGTAGAGATCGAATGTACCGTAAGACGGTTCAAAATCTGCGGGAAGTTCCGGCTCTCCGCCTCTCGGGTAACGAACAGCAACAACATCCGTATCACGATAAAAAGCGTTACCGAAAGCAACTTTCATCTCGTCATAGGTTGTGGGAGAATAAACGGTAACCTTAGGAATACTCTGCAGGAAAGCAACATCATAAAGTCCGTTGTGAGTTTCACCGTCATCGCCCACGAAACCCGCTCTGTCAATTGCGAGAACCATTTTCTGATCCTGCAATGCACCATCATGGATAATCTCATCATAGCAACGCTGTAAAAAGGTTGAATATACAGCAAACACAGGCAGCATTCCGCCTTTTGATAGACCCGATGCAAATGTAACGGCATGTTCTTCCGCAATGCCGACATCAAAAAATCTGTCAGAATACTGACGGCTGAAATCTGTAAGTCCTGTACCCAGAGACATAGCTGCCGTGATAACAGAAATACGCTCATCCTTTTGAGCCATTGTACACATCAGCTTACCAAACTCATTGCCGAATGTATTTCCTCCGAATTTAAATTCACCTGTATCCACATCAAAATTAGATATACCGTGAAAAACACTCGGATCTTTTTCGGCATAATCATAGCCCTTACCCTTGACAGTGTTCACATGAAGAACAACAGGAGTATCAAGAGTTTTCGCTGTATTAAGAGCCTCAGTAAGAGTAGCAATATCGTGTCCGTCGACAGGTCCCATATATCTGAAGCCTAATTTTTCGAAAATTGTACTCTCATACATAAAGTTCTTGACCGAAGTCTTGATTTTATAAATACCGTCAGCCATCTTTTCACCGACGAAAGGAATCTTTTTAAGGATACTTTCAAGCTTAGCTTTCATGCTGACATAACGCTTTTTAGTTCTGATTTTTGTAAGATGCTTAGCAAGAGAACCTACATTTTCAGATATTGACATTTCATTATCATTAAGAACTACGATAAATTTACCTTTAGTTCTGCCTGCATTGTTGAGTGCTTCATATACAAGCCCACCGGTAAAAGAACCGTCACCGATTACAGCAACAGTATAATCATCCCTGTTCATGATTTGGTTCGCTTGTGCTATACCAAAAGCCGATGAAACAGATGTACCGCTGTGACCGCTATAAAAAGTATCGTGTTCACTCTCATTAGGATGACAAAAACCAGAAATACCGTCCTTCTGACGGATAGTATTAAACTGATCATATCTGCCTGTCAGAAGCTTATGTGTATAAGCCTGATGTCCGACATCCCACACAATTTTATCGTTCGGGGAATCAAAAACATGGTGTAGAGCGATAGTAAGCTCTACCACACCGAGATTTGAAGCAAGATGACCGCCGGTTTTTGAAACTGTCTCAATCAGTACTTCTCTGATTTCAGCTGCAAGTTCAGGAAGTTTTTCTTCTTCAATCTTTTTTACATCTTCAGGGGATTTTATTTTATCAAGGTATTTAATTTCTTTTGACATACAATCACATCCAAAAGCATTAAACTCAATTTTTTCTGTTTTCCATATCTTCCGCTAATTTTTTCAGAGCACTTGTGTCGCCATCAAATGTATCAAGTGCATCTATAGCTTCTTTAGTCAGTTTACTCACAAGACTGCGTGATTTTTCAAGACCGAGAAGTGAAACATAAGTACATTTTTCATTGTCTTCATCACTACCGACAGGTTTACCGAGTGTCAGTGTATCGCTTGTAACATCAAGAATATCGTCAACAATCTGGAATGACAAACCGATATTTCTTGCAAATACAGTTGCACTGTCGATTTTATTTTCAGCACCTGCAACAATACAACCGATAACACATGCAACTCTGATAAGTTCACCTGTTTTAAGAATATCCATTTTCTCAATTTCAGAAACAGGAACTTTTTTCCCTTCATTCATAAGGTCGATAACCTGTCCGCCGACCATACCTGCCCAACCTGACGCCTTAGCAAGTTCCTTTGTTGCAGAAACAACAATTTCTGCAGGAAGTTCAGCTTTAAGTGCTGTTTCAAAAGCAAGCGTAAGAAGTGCATCACCGGCAAGAAGTGCATATTCGTATCCATATACCTTATGGCATGACGGTTTACCACGGCGGAAATCATCATTATCCATACACGGTAAATCATCATGAATCAAAGAATAAGTATGAATCATTTCAAGTGCACATGCAAAAGGCATGGCTTTATCAATTTCGCCACCGCAAAGCTCACAAAACGAGAGAAGTAACGACGGTCGAATTCTTTTACCGCCGATCTCAACACTATATCTCATCGCCTGTGAAACAACATCATCACTCTTCGGAAGATATTCGTCCAGAGAACTATTGATCAATTCAATATATTTGTTCATCAGTTAAACCTCACTCCGTCTTGGAAAGCTCTGTAATCTTGAGTTTTGCCTTTTCAAGATAATTATTGCAAAAAACGGCAAGTTTTGTGCTTTCTTCATACAATTTCATTGACTCTTCAAGTGACAAACTGCCTTCATCAAGCTTATTGACTATTTCTTCCAAACGGGTAATAGCATCTTCATAAGTCATTTTAGTTGCCATCAGAGCACCTCACATTCTTTTTCGCCATCACTGAACTTCAATGTAAACACATCACCTTTTTTTAGCTGTTCAGCAAGCGGAACTATCTTTTTATCTTTATAAACCACTGCATATCCCCTGCTCATTACTTTCAAAGGACTCATCGCATCAATAGCGGATGCGAGAGACAAAAAACGAGTTTCATCAGAAGTAATGCGTTTTTGCACATAAGACAAAACCGAAGAATACAGATAATCTACAGTATTGAGTCTTTCGTCAATAAGAGCAACGGGATTTTTAAATTTAAGGTTTTCATTAAATAATTTTAATTTTGATTCTTCTTTTTCAATTCTGTCATTAAGTACAGACTCAATATGTCTGACAACGGATGAAAGAAAAATCTTATCATCCCTGATATCAGGAACCGCTAACTCGGCCGCTGCAGACGGAGTGGGAGCACGCAAATCGGCAACAAAGTCACATATTGTAAAATCTGTTTCATGTCCGACTGCTGAAATTACAGGAACCCGACTGTTAAACACTGCACGTGCAACTGATTCTTCATTAAATGCCCACAAATCCTCAATTGAGCCGCCGCCTCTGCCCACTATAAGAACATCCGCGAAATCACCACTGTTAAAAGATTCAATTGCTTTAACGATCTGCGGAGCTGCATTTACTCCCTGAACTTCAACAGGTGCAAGAATAATTTCAGCTACGGGATATCTACGTGAAATAACATTACGGATATCCTGAATTACAGCTCCCGTTGCTGAAGTAACAACACCGATACAGCGACACCTGTGCGGAATAGGCTTTTTATAACATTCGTCGAACAAACCCTCCTGAGCAAGTCTGTTTTTCATCTGTTCAAATGCCAGTGTCAACGCTCCGATACCGTCGGGCTGCATATCTTCAATATACAACTGATACTGGCCGTCACGCTCAAAAACCGAAACCCTGCCGCGAACTATTACACTCATTCCGCTTTCCGGCATAAAACGAAGCCGTTGATTTGCCGTGCGGAACATTACCGCTTTTACAGCGGCATTTTCATCCTTAAGGGTCATATAATAATGACCTGTTCGGTAATGGTTTGTAAAATTTGAAATTTCACCGACAACAAAAACATTACGCAAAAGCAAGTCAGAATCAACAATTGACTTAACATAAGTATTAAGTTGTGATACGCTTAAAACTGTTGTTTCAATCATTTTCTTTTCCTTCAGATGCAAGAATCGCGATACCTGCAGCATTGTCACACGAAAACTCAGGTTCAGCAAAAAAAGCACCAAGATCATCAGTCAGTTTTTTTCTTATTATCGAATTTGACATTACGCCGCCCGAAAAAACTATTGGCAAATCGCCGTACTTCTCATGTGCATAAAGTGCCATTTTATAAAGTGCCGTCAGAATATAATCGATACAGAATCGGCAGATATCCTCAGGCTTTTCGCCTTTATCGAACATCGCCTTGCATTTATTTTCGACACCGGACAGGCTGCAATTGCCTTCTTTTAAGTTAATGTTAATTTTAAATTCTTTATCACTTTTCTGAGCAAGTTCATCAACATATTTACCCGCAGGAAACGGAAAACCAAGCATAACACCGGTTCTGTCAACAGCTTGTCCTGCTTTAAGGTCAGAAGAAGATGCAACGAGAGTAGTCTCAAGTTTTTCATTAACTAAAAGCAACTGAGTTGTTCCGCCCGATACATGAAAGGCAAGAAAACGCTTGCCGAATAAATCTCTTCTGTCAGCGGAAAACAAAGCCGCCATTATATGACCCTGCTGATGTGAATATTTATACATCGGAACTCCCATACAGACTGCGGAAGCGGTTGCGGCACTTATACCTGCGAGAAAACACGGCATATAAGAACCTTTTTCAGCCGTAGGTGAAGAAGAAACTCCGACTGCAGATATGCTGCCGTCAAAGTCTTTCAACAGGCTTTCGAGAAGTTCGGGCAGCTGTACGGTATGATGAAAGACTGCATCGCTCTGCCGCAGACCAAGCTCTCCCTCTTTCACGGGTAAAAGCTTCTTTCTCTGAACAACAGAATCAGTGTCACTGTTATACAGAGCGCACGAAGTCGTATAATTGCTCGTATCAATACCCAGATAGTATGCCATACTTAACCTCTGGCTACTGAGCCGAGCACACCGTTAATAAAAGATTTATCTTCATCGGAGCCGTAAATCTTGCAGATTTCAACAGCTTCATTGATAGAAGCACCTACAGGCACATCGTCAATAAACTTAATCTCAGCAATTGCAAGACGAAGAAGCGCAAGACTCACCTTTGAAATACGTGACTTGCTCCAGCCTTTAAGATTCTTTTCAATTTCACTATCAATCTCGAAAAGATTATCGACAGCTGCAGTCAAAAGCTTATCCATAAACTTGTCTTCGGCAATAACCTCGGATTCAATTGCAATCTCAACAATCTCGTCAACAGACATATCCTCATTGAATGATTTTTCAAAAAGGATAATAAATGCCTGTTCTCTTGATTTACGTCTTTTTTCAGCTGTTGTACTCATTTTTCTCGTCCTTTCAATAATAAAACCCTCTGTATGAATACAGAGGGCACACATTTAACTATTATAACATGCCGTGAGGCTACAGATTTTTAAGGTGCACTAACTGTATATATTCATACTTTAATGCATATTATACCACATTTTTTGAATACATCAACCTTTTAATTCAATAATTGTTATATTTTTTGAAGGAATTTTCGTCTGATTCATAACCAATTCTTTTATTTGCAAGGAAATATTATCAGTGAGCTTACCCTTACCAACAATTACCTGACAAACATCCGAATCGATTATAACCACACATTCCGATGAGATTTTCGCTGTAATAAGATTCTCCAGGTCAGCTTCATCCTTTATATCATCTGCAAGAACCTTTAAAGCATCAGATGCATCTGCTATGGCATTCTTATCAGCCTTCTGATCCTTGATAACGGAATTCAGAGTCTCTTTAGCTTCATCGTGGGCTGCATTACGCTTTAATTTAAAATCCGCCAATGTTTCTGCATTGGATTTTGCAGTTGTAGCGGCAACATACTGAGCCTCGCCAAGATTTTCATTGTCCTGAGCCACTGTAGTATTTTCATTATTTACTGTCTGCTGTGTCTGAGGTTTTGTGTAATACCAATTTACAAAAACTGCCGCACCTAATGCCATAGCAAGTGTGGCTGTAATTATCTGTTTTTTTCTTATAATCATGCTGTCAGCCTCCATATCCTGATTTCATTTTTGCTATATTCACACGGTTTGTACTGACACCGAGTACCGCCGTGAGCAAGCCTGTTATTTCCTGCCGAACTTCCGATGAATCCGCCCCTTCACATACAACCGCAACTCCCCGTACCTGCGGCAGATCTGTCTTTAACAATAATCCACTGTCCTCTCCGTTCTCTTCAATCAGAACATACTTTCTTTCTTCCGTTGACGAACCTGATTTGATTTCAGTCGCATAGACATTCTCATCTCCGCAATCAAGCGTCAGCATAACTTTCACTTTACCTGCATCGTTAACAGCCGATAACAGCTCTGACAATCTGTTTTCAAGCACTTTTTCATATTCAGTAAGAGTATCAGTCTGTATACTCTGTTCATCCGCTTTATCTTCAGCAACTCTTTCAGGTAAAAGTTCAGATAATGTTAACAGCAACACTCCACAAAAGCCTAAAATTACAATAAGTACAATTTTTTTATCGCACTTTATCCTGTCTAAAACACCATTAATCCTACTGATCATCGGTTACCTCAACTTCAGCTTTAAATCCACAGTTATCATTGATTAAATGCTTTATTTTTTCAACAGTCCATTCTTCCGAAAAACTCGCAATAACATTTATACTTTTAACTTCAACCTCATTTTCATCAGTTAAATTCACATTAACATCTATATCTTTTACATTAATACTATTTCCAACAAGCAGCTTTTCTATCTGTACCGAGATTTCATTTTCCAGCTGTTCAACAATAAGCTTCCCGCCGTCAACCTTCTCAGGTTGAACGATTTCATCGACGAACTCTAAACCGGCATCAACGCATGAAACATCAAGGAAAGGATAAATTATAGTGAACAGCATAAACAACGAAATTGCAGTTTTAACCGATTTTTCCAAAGCACCGCCCGGTGCCATAATCAGAACAAAGCTGACCATAACTGAAGATACTACAATTCTTAATGCCCAAGTTTTAATAAAATCCATTTTATCCGGCCTTTATCACAAGAATCAACGCTGTTGAAATAACAAAAAGAACTGCCACAAATAATATAACTGCATTCAACAAAACAAATGTCGAAGCTAAAGCCTTAAAGAAGACGGCTAACCCGTGCTGCTCAAACAATTCTGCTAATGCATTGCTCGCCCTGAATGTTAAAATCCAGAAAACCAATTGCATACACGAAGGCAGATTAATCAAAGCTATGGCTCCGATGCCGAAAATTCCGATTGTACTTTTGGCAAGAACCATACTGCCCATAATTCCGCTGTACGTTTCACTAAGGGCACCGCCTACCACAGGCACAACCGAACTGATTATCAGCTTTATACCTTTTGTGGTAAATGTATCTGCAGCATTTGCAAGTGTACCCTTTAAACCCAAAAACGCAACATATACCGTTGCACACACCGAGAGACCTGATGTCATAGTCTTTTTAATAAAACCAGTTATACCGCCGAGTTTATACATCGGAATCATTGTACCAGATATATCTAATGCAAGAATCACTCCAACCAAAGGTACAAGAATTCTGCTCGCAACACCGGAGATAATCTGAGCTGCTATAAACGCAATCGACTGAAAACTGACAGCCAATCCCGGGTTACCTGCCGCAGAAACGACAGCGGTAAGCACCGGAACAAGCACAAGCATAAAAGCTTCAGTTGAAAGTATGGAGGAAACCGCTGAAGAAACCGTAACTGAAAGCGGTTTTATAACTGTAATCACACAGAAAAGAGTCCCGTACATTTCAATTATGTATTTCATCTTTGCTTCATCCTGAATAAAACTTTCGCAGATTGAAACAAAAATAATAACAGCAAACAATCTGAACATGGATTTCAATGGTGATTCAACGGCACCCGTCAGTAAGTTTCTGCATAACAGCCATATATCTTTTGCTTTAATGTTAAAAATCGAATCAAAGTCAACTTCATCTACGCCCAATTCACTGAGAAGACTTCTTACATCCTGAGGAATACTTTCATACAGATTATCTGTTCCGATTGAACTATATATATCACTTTCATTTGCAGCCGAGGACAGTACCTCAAAGTTAATAAAAAGCACAAAAACAAAAATAATGACAAAAGTTAATTTCAGGTATCTCTTCATATCTTATTCCAGCAGTCCGCTTGCTAGTTCAGTAATAATTTTAACAAGCGGCAAACAAAGTGTAAAAATTACAACCTTACCTACTAATTCAACGTTATCAGCCAATACGGAATTGCCGTTATCTTTGCATATATCCGAAGCTAATTTTGTTACTACTGCCATTCCCAGAACTCTTACGAGCAAAAATATATACTCACTTTCAATCAGGCTGCCGGGTATTATTATTTCGGTAATATCTGATAAGAGATCTTTTAACAGATCAAAAACCGTAACGGCTACCAGAATTACTGCAGAGAGCTGTATTAACGGCAGGAATTCAGGTTTCATCTGCTTTATCAGCACACAAATTATCAGGCTTATCAGAACAATAGAAACAATCTTCAGCATATCCATATTAAAAATTAAAGGTCGAACCAAGCGAATTATACAGTTCTTTCAGTTCAGGAATAAGCATTGCCACAACCGCAATAATCCCTGCAAGAACTGTCAGCATTGCATATTCATCACGGCCTGATCGGGATAATATCTGTTGAAGAACAGCTACAATTATTCCGACTGCGGCAATTTTTATAACCAATTCCATAATTCACCTATATAAAAATAATCATAATTCCGATACCGCACAAAAAACTCAGTCCGTAAATAAGATTGATATACTTTTCCTTCTTAGACCTCGAATCCTGAATGTTAATTTTTACATTCTCCAGGTGCAAGGTACAGATTGAAGTCTGACCTTCTGCATCGGTCGTACCGAACTGATTGCCGAACTGCTGAATGATTCTTAAGTCACTCTTATTCAAGTACTTATTTGCCGAAGGACTGCACACAGCCTCTGACCATGCATCCCTGAAATCAGAACCTGAAGTAATCTTATCATTACATAACTTAAGAAAAATCAAATCGTCAAATTCCCTTTTCGTACAAAGCATACTGACAATTTCATCAGCAGGAGTAGCCAAAAAGCGAATTTCACACAAAACTGCATTAAGCATCAATTCGACCTTTTCCAACAAGCGTACTCTCATCGACATCCTATGCCCTAAGTACTGTCCCGTCAATATGCTTGTCAGGAACAAAAATGTCAGCGCAAGTGTTTTCATTTTTACTCACCCTCGGTGTAACAATTTTTTCAACAAGACCTTTATTTTTCAGAAAAACACAATAATCCGGCAAACACGACTTCTTTAACAAGGCAAACTGTCTTTTCAGCGTTAATTCTTCATAAGATGAACAATGTAAAGTCATCACAAAATTAACGCCGCAGTTTAATCCGTTGAGCACTGCATTCACTTCATCCACGTCACCAAGCTCATCGCATACAATAATCTGAGGAGATAAGGTTCTTACAGAAATCATTATACCGTCCGGTTTCGGGTATCCCGTCAGAACATCAGTATTCACACCGAGATACATACCATCAAATTCACATCTTTCATCAATTATTGAAACTTTGTAGTTATATCTGTCTGAAAGTGTTCGGCACAAATCCTTGAGAATGGTTGTCTTACCTGAAGACGGAGGTCCGCAAATCAGAGTGTTTACAGGACTTTTTCTGTAAAGTTCTGAAATACCGTCAGCGGCAGAAACAACCTGACCTGCTATTCTTATGTTAAGTCCCTTTATATTTCTCACCGAATTAATCACACCCGATCTGACAACAGCAGTGCCGTAAACCCCGACTCTGCAACCGCATTCGATGGTTATAAAACCGTCCGCAATATTATCAGCAAGAGAATAAACCGAAAACTTGCACATTTTCATAAAAATATCTTTCAGCTCATTTTCACTGACACTGATCAAATCATTTGTCAGATACTCAGTAAGCCTTCCCGATGAAGTAATAAATAACATTCTGTCAGTAAAAACTAAAACAACGGGCAGACCCACTTTTAATCTGATTTCACATAAATCTGCTGCAAAATCTGTATTTATCCCGTTCATCACGCTTACTATTTTGTCAGGCAAATATCTTAACACTGCACGCAAACTGTCAGTCTTTAAACAACACATTCAAATCACCAATACTTTTTATGAAAACCTGTCCTGTTTTAGAACAATTTTTTTGAAATAAGTATGAACTTTAACCACAACATATTGAAAGAAAACATAAAATGTGGTAATATTTTGTAATAGTATACACTGAAAGGGTGAATTCCTTGAAATCGCAAAAAATATCAACCAAAACCAAGGACAGTCGCTTATCAAAATTCTTTGATAATAATATATATGTTCTTCTTGCGTTTTTATGCTCGGCTGTTCTTATGATTCTTGTTTACTACTGTTACGACATAATCCCGTTCGGCGGACGTACCGTATTAAGAATGGACCTTTTCCATCAGTACGGACCTCTTTTCTCCGAATTGTATGATAGGTTAACTCAATTCAAGAGTCTGCTTTATTCGTGGAATACAGGTGGCGGTGGAAGCTTCCTCGGAAATTACTTCAATTACCTTTCCAGCCCCTTAGGCGCAATAATCGCACTTATCGCCGGGCACGAAAATATCCCCGAAGCTATCGGCGTAATGGTTCTTTTAAAAAATGCTCTTTCAGCTTCTGCATTTGCATATTATCTTAAGAGAACTTTCAACAGAAATGATTTTACAATTTCAGCGTTCGGTCTGCTGTACGCATTCTGCGGATTCTTTATCGCTTATTACTGGAATATAATGTGGATTGACGCGATGTATCTGCTTCCGTTGATCATCCTTGGCATCCAGAACATTATCAACGAACGAAAGTGTAAGCTTTATGTTGCTTCGCTCGCATACTGTTTCTTTGCCAATTACTATATGTCTTATATGATTTGCATTTTTGCAGTCATCTATTTCCTTGTGTATTTTATCAGTAATCATACTTTCAAAAGCTCATATAGCGATATACCTGTATCCGTTGATAATGAAGGTAACGTAAGTTCAAGTACATTAAATAAAATTGTTTACAACAGGTTTTTAAGAAGCGGTACAACCTTTGCTGTATCATCAGCACTTGCAGCAATGCTCGTTGCTTTCGCTCTTATCCCGACTTACTTCTGCCTCAGAGCGTGCTCAGCAACATCGGGTACTTTCCCCTCAGATGCTAAATTCTATAATACAATCTTTGATTTTATAGCCAACCATCTGGCGGCACTCGAACCGACTATCAGAAGCAGCGGTGACACAGTTCTTCCTAATGTATACTGCGGAGTTCTTACAATCATTCTTGTTCCCCTTTACGCTTTCTGCAATAAAATCAGTGTTAAAGAACGTGCTGCTCACATTATTTTTCTCGCAATTTTCTTTGTAGGCTTTAATCTGAATTTTGCAAACTACATTCTTCACGCCTTCCATTTTCCGAATGATCTCCCCTTCCGTTTCTCTTTTATTTATTCATTCCTTCTGCTAATTATGGCATACAAGGTCCTTGTAAACATCAGAGACATTTCTGCAAAAGCTCTTATAGGCTCAGGACTGGGAGTAATCATTTTCACCGTACTTGTACAGGAAATCGGCATGGGTAATGTTGATGACGCAACAATTTACACTACCGTAGGATTTACCGCTTTGTACACAATCGTGGTCGGACTCATGCGTAAAAAAGAATATGCGCAATCTGCTGTTGCATTGCTTCTCATGTGCTGTGTTTTTGCAGAAGTTGCAATATCTGATATTGACCACATCAAAATTACGCAGGAAAAAGTAAATTTTGTAAACGGTTATACAGATTTCAGAGCACTTAAGGCAACCCTTGACGAAAGAGAAGGAAACGACACTTACAGAATGGAGCTTACAAGCAGTAACACCATTATGGACCCGTCGTGGTTTAACTATAACGGAATTTCGGTTTTCTCTTCCATGGCTTATGAAAAATCAGCTAACCTTCAGGATAATTTAGGTCTTGACAGTAACTACATCAACAGTTACATTTATAACTCTCAGACACCGATTTACAATGCGATGATGTCACTTAAATACTTAGTAAGAAACGACAACAGTACACTCAACACCGAGTTCTATGACTTCGTTGCAAGTTGCGGTAAATTCAATGCTTATGAAAACAAGTATTATCTTCCGATTGCATATTGTGTAAGTGAAGATATGAAAAACTTAATTTCAGAAAGTTCAAGCCCGTTTGATATGCAGAACGATTTCTGGTATTATGCTACAGGAATGTACGGCGCGCTCAAGGATATTGATGTTACAGACTACACCGTCGATAACATCAGCGATAACGGTGCAGACTTCTACGAAGAGACATTTACATTCTCAAAATATAATTCTGATGCGGAGGGCACCATAAGACTTAACTATTCCATCCCTGAAAGTCAGAATGTCTATGTATACTTCGATTCAAATTCCATTGACAACATTGATGTTTATACAGAAATAAGCAATTTCAACGTTTCTCAGGATGTCGGAGAGTCTTATGTGCTTGACTGCGGATACTGTGAAGCAGGTGAAATTCTTACAGTTGAAATCCCTGTAAAAGTGGATACTGACAGCGGCTCAGTTGACTGTTATGTAGTCGGACTGGATAAAGAAGTCTTAGATGCAGGTTACGAGGTCCTTCGTCACGGTGCTATTGATATCGAAGAATTCGAGGACACTTCCTTCAAAGGCAAAGTTTCTGTCTCTGAAGGAAAAATGCTCTACACTTCAGTAAACTATGATGATGGCTGGACCGTTAAAGTTGACGGTAAAGAAGTTGAAAAGCTCAAAATTGCTGATGCACTTATCGGTATTGAACTTGACGAGGGCGAGCATACCATCGAGTTCAGCTATACACCTCAAGGTCTGAAATTGGGAATTATCATTTCAGGAGTATCAGTTCTTATTCTTCTCGTATTCTTTATAATCAGAAAACTGATGTCACCTAAAAAGATAAAAGCTTCTAAACCTGTCAAAACAGAGATTGACATTGAAAGTGTGGAGCCTCCGACAGGAATTGACAAATTGATGGCTGAAGATTTAGGTAATAATGCCACAATTGAGGATGCAGAGGCACTTCTTGAACCTGAGGACGAATACGAAGGTCAGCTCCGAAAAAATGCACCGACCCTTTCAAAAGCTGACGAGCTTCTTAACACACAGAAGCTCAACCTCAACGAAATTCTCGGCGAAATTCAAAACAACAATGAGGAGGAGAACTCATAATGAACAGAACAATAATCACAGTTATAGGAAAGGACCGCGTAGGAATCATCGCACGTGTATGCACATTTCTCGCAGAAAACGACATCAATATTCTTGACATCAATCAGTCAATCGTCCAGGGCTTTTTCAACATGATGATGATTGTTGACGCTCAGAACGCAACAAAAGATTTTTCAATCCTCGTTGAAGAAATCGAAAAAGTCGGCGACGAACTCGGTGTAAAAATCAAGATGCAGCACGAAGACATCTTTAACATCATGCACAGAATCTGAGGTGGAAGTATGACAAATATCTTTGAAGTACGCGAAACCAATAAGATGATTGAGGAAAACAACCTCGATGTGCGCACTATAACCATGGGCATCAGTCTTCTGGACTGTTGCTCAGACAGCGTGGATAAAACTTGTGAAAACATATATAACAAGATAACAACAAAAGCAAAAGACCTTGTAAAGGTTGGAAAACAGCTTGAACTTGAACTGGGTATTCCTATTGTAAACAAAAGAATTTCTGTTACACCTATTGCTATTGCAGCAGCAGGATGCAAAACAGACAGTTATGTTTCAGTTGCAAAAACTCTTGACCG
>JAZROM010000109.1:0-3479 GCA_045648745.1 Acutalibacteraceae bacterium
TGGTTTATTAAGATGACAGCTGTTCGTGAGGATCTTATAAGAAATAACGAAACAATTAACTGGATTCCCGAAAGCATCGGTAAGGGCAGATTCGGCGATTGGCTGAAGAACGTTCAGGACTGGGGCGTAAGCCGTGACAGATATTGGGGTACTCCTCTTAATATATGGATTTGTGACTGCGGACATATGCATTCAATTGGCTCTATTGCAGAACTTAAGGAAATGAGTGATAACTGTCCTGATGAGATTGAGCTTCACCGTCCTTATATTGATGCTGTTACAATCAAGTGTCCTAAGTGTAACGGTGAAATGCATCGTACAAAAGAGGTTATTGACTGCTGGTTTGACTCCGGTGCAATGCCTTTTGCGCAGTGGCATTATCCCTTTGAAAACGAAGAAATCTTTAAGGAAAACTTCCCTGCAAACTTTATCAGTGAAGCAGTTGACCAGACAAGAGGTTGGTTCTACTCACTTCTTGCTATTTCAACACTTATCTTTGACAAGGCTCCGTTCAAGAACGTTATCGTTCTCGGTCACGTTCAGGACGAAAACGGTCAGAAGATGAGTAAGTCAAAGGGCAACGCAGTTGACCCGTTTGATGCACTTGAAACTTACGGTGCAGACGCTATCCGTTGGTACTTCTACACCAACTCTGCTCCGTGGCTCCCGAACCGTTTCCACGGCAAGGCTGTTACAGAGGGTCAGCGTAAGTTTATGGGTACGCTTTGGAACACTTATGCGTTCTATGTTCTCTATGCAGACATCGACGAGTTTGACCCGACTAAGTATGAGCTCAACTACGAAAGCCTTTCTGTAATGGACAAGTGGCTTCTTTCAAAGCTCAACTCAATGGTCAAGGTTGTTGACAATAACCTTGAAAACTATAAGATTCCCGAGGCTTGTAAGGCACTTCAGGAATTCGTTGACGAGATGAGTAACTGGTACGTCCGCCGTTGCCGTGAGCGTTACTGGAAGCAGGAGCTTGACGAGGATAAGATCAACGCTTACCTCACACTTTACAATACACTTGTTACAGTTGCAAAGACTGCTGCTCCGATGATTCCGTTTATGGCAGAGGATATTTACCAGAACCTTGTATGCTCAGTTGACAAGAACGCAGAAGAAAGTATCCACCTTTGCTCATTCCCCGAGGTAAACGAAGATTACATCGACGCTGATCTCGAGAAGAATATGGACAGCGTTCTCAATATCGTAGGTCTCGGACGTACTGCAAGAAACGGCGCTAACATCAAAAACCGTCAGCCTCTCGGCTCAATGCTTGTTAACGCAGGCGGTGCTCTTGACGGCTACTTTGCAGACATCATCAAGGAAGAACTCAACGTTAAGGAAATCACATTTGTTGACGAAGCAGACGAGCTTATGAGCTACAACTTCAAGCCGCAGCTTAAGACACTCGGTCCTAAGTACGGTAAGCAGCTCGGTGAAATCCGTAATCTCCTCACAGAGCTTGACGGCACTGCAGCAAAGAAAGAGCTCGACGCTAACGGCTGCATCAAGCTTAACATCAGCATCGGTGAAATTGAGCTTACAGCTGACGATCTTCTTATCGAAGCTATCCAGAAGAGCGGTCTCTTCTCTGTTTCAGATTTCGGCGTAACTGTTGCTATCGACACAGAGCTTACACCTGAGCTTATCGAAGAAGGCTTTGTTCGTGAAATCATCAGCAAGATCCAGACAATGCGTAAGGATGCTGACTTCAACGTAACAGACCGAATCATCATCTCTGTTGCAGGCAACGACAAAATTGCAGAGCTTATCACAAAGAATAAGGATATGATCTTCACAACAGTTGTTGCTGAGGAAATCGTTACAGGCGAAGCTCTTGGTCACACAGCAGAATGGAACATCAACGGTGAGAAGGTAACTCTCGGCGTTAAGGTTTCAGAATAAAACAAACAAAACCACGGCAGAAAAAACTGTCGTGGTTTTTTGTTGCAATAAATAAACCCACCGGAAGAAAAAGCCAATGAGTGATAAGGAAGTAATTTAAAAACACTTATTTGGCACGGTTAAGACAAAAAATTGAGAGAAACTTGATTAAATTCAGGTTTCTCTCTTTTTTCTTCTTATTAAAATCCACACATTCGACTAACCACCTGATATAAGGCAGAATAAAGCTACCAAATAACAGGAGGTAATTTTTTATGAGCCGAAAGACAAAAATCAAGTTTACGGATTTCGAATGCAATTTACTTATCAATTGTATGAATAAGTTTCGTAATATGCTTCTCTCGGACGGTACCCCCACAGAAGATGTTGACGAACTGCTCCTGAAAATCATCAATCAATCTGAAAGGTTGGGATAATGATATGTCAGACTTTATTGAAGAATTTTACTACGGAAATATCGAGCCGCAGGAGTGTACCACCAACCTGACGGTAAAGATTAAAAAGAGCCTGAGTGAGCTCGCCGGTAAAGCGGAGCAACTGACATCACTCCTCACAGACAAGAACAAGGAGCTTTTCACCGACTATGTATCAACCTACATCAAGTTTTCAAGCCTCTGCAACGCAGACAGCTTCACCGTCGGTTTCATGCTCGGAGCAAGATTCACATACGACACTTTTATTGACAACAAGAAAGGATGAATGAAATGAACATTACATACAGACAGGTCAATGATTATATGATACCCAACCTAAAACTCCCACCTGAAGAAACAACCATCCGCCTTGGTAAATGGGGTATGATGTACAAAGACTATTTGCAAAAACACACCCCTGTCCTCTACGCCACTCTCTTAACCAAAGGCAAACTCTATCAGTACTGTGCCGATGTGGAAAATCAAGCACAGCTAATGTTCAATACCCTTGTCAAGCAAATAAAAACCACAGAAGGAGTAACCGAACAACACAAGGAAGAAAATCCGTTTGAGTGGGTGCGACAAATACAAAACATAGAATCAAGGGCAAGAGAAATTATCATTAGAGAACTTATATTTGTTTAAGTGAAAAGAGCACGAGAGTTCAAATCCTCTCGTGCCCTTATTTCTTATGTCAAAATACTATTAATATTTCTATGAGTGTCAACCGTTACATATATCATGACATTTCCTATCTCTTAATCACCTCGTCTCTAATTCTGCTCAATCTATAAATAAATTCATACTCAGTCAAAACAGTTTTTCGAGCATCATTTTTTCCAATTGAATGAACCAGCTCTTTTTCAGCCGTATTTTCCAATGCCTCTATAAAATCTGTGTTTTTTTGAAAGCTCACAATATGCTCTGTCAAGCAACTTTTGATATTCATCAGAAAAGCGATTTATTTGTTTACCTTGCCAATACAAATTGTGAGTTATTCTCCATCTTAATTGAGCAATGGTATGTCTTGTTGAATTTTTAGCGCCTTTTCCCGATAACAAGCATACTTGCTTCTGCTTCTTGACGTTTCTGAACTTCAGCGATTGTAAAAAGCCTTCCATACTTGAGCATTTGACATTATCAATACAAAACTCG
>JAZROM010000110.1:0-3082 GCA_045648745.1 Acutalibacteraceae bacterium
TGTTGACATCAAAGATATTGTTTCTGTGCTATCTTCAATGTTTTCATAACCAACCAATAACTGAGATAATCTAACTCCATCCTTAGAGTTGATATTTGAATCTCCGTAAACATTAGCTGCCTGTTTCTGCTTATCCGTAAAGTCAAGTTTCCAACCACCTATGTAACGAGAGAGAAGAACACCGTCCCTTTGGTCAACAACTCTGTCAAGAGTTACATCACCTCTGATTACATCTGCTATTGTTATTGCATTTGGTAATACTGTCGGTAATACATCATCAAGATTTTGGTTTGTAATATCTCCGTTTTCGTATTCAAGCCATATTGCATACTGTCCCTCTGTTGCTGTACTGCTTACATCAAATACAACATTGAATAATGTTCCGTCATTTGTGATATTTGCTTCTGTGTTCCAATGAACTTTCACATTATCAAGTTCTTCTAATGGTATTCCTTGTTCAAGATTAGATGTAAAGAATCCATTTGTTATCAAATCTCCGCTTGTAATTTCTTTTGGTGTAAGAACTCGTTTGTCATAGTTTACGGTGAATGTAAATCCTGCAATACCGGGATTTTCAATGATGTTTACAGGGATTGTTACTGTTTTTCCAACATCGGGTGCAGCTCCACCAACACTCACAATACCCTCACTTACAACATTTACCCATTCTTCTTCGTAGCTTTCTTGACATACTTCACAGGTGTATGTTCTTTTTCCGGGAGCATCTAATGTAGGCTCTGTTTCAGCTACTAATTTGTATGTATGGTCTTTCGGCTCTGTTGTGCGTGTTTCTGTTTCAAAACAAGCCGCACAAGTTCTCACTTCAATACCCTCAGATGTACAGTTTGTAATTGTTTCTTGTACCCAATCACCGAAAGAATGTGATGTCATTTCAATAACTGTATTGTCTTTTTTGTTTCCGCAAGCAGAACATACATAAGCCTTTTCGCCTTGTTCGCTACAAGTCGGGTTTTTAAGTATCTGCATTTCAGTAGAATATGAATGTCCTGTTGCTAAAATTGTTTCTTTTTCTGTTTCGCTACACTTGCTACATACTCTGTGCTTGCTACCGTCAGCTTCACAAGTCGCATTTGTGTCAACAATCCATTCACCGTAAGAGTGAGTGCAAGCTGCTGATTTTACTGTTATTGTACACTTAGCTGTAATACCATTTGACGTCTTTGCAGTAATATCAACCGTTCCGGCTCTCTTTGCTGTAACAACACCGCTTGAACTTACCGATGCTATCATTGCATTAGATGTACTCCAAGTGATTGATTTATTGAAGCTGTTGCTCGGTGTTATTGTAGCTGTCAAATTTGCTGTTTCACCCTCTGTAAGAGTTAATGCTGTCTTGTTCAATGCCAACTTGCTCGGTACAATATCTAATTTTACGGTTTTCCCTGTAATTCTTGTTATGTAATTTCCTGTGCTGTCTTTTACTCTTACATAATACTGATATGTTGTTCCTGCTGTAAGCCCTGTATCAGTATATGAAGTTGCTGTTGTTGTTTTAATTGTTGTATAATCAGCATCACTCGGTAATTTTCTTCTTACCTCATACTGCACACCCGATGGGGCAGACTTTGGAGTTTGCCAACTGATTTTGATTGTCTTTGTGCTTTCGGGTGTTGCTGTTATTGACGGTGATAATTTTGCTCCGGCATAAAACGGCTCACAGCTCGTTCTTGATGTGTATTCAGTACCTTTTTCATATACTTTAATCTGATATTTATGTATCTTATCTGAAGATGCTGTTTTGTCTGTATATGATGTGCCTGTCAGATATGATGTGATTTCATTTCCATCTCTTAACACCTTATATACATAAGTATAATTGCTATCTCCTTTAACAGCAGACCAACTCAAATCTACATAAGCATTATTTGATTCGTTTGGCTCGTGTGATGGCTCTTTAATCTTTGTGAATTTTGTCTTTGTTTCTGATTGAGCAGAAGAAACTACTTGCTGTGTTTTATTACCTTCCGGGCCGATGTTGCCAATTCTCTTGGCAATGACACGGTAGTAATATTTCTGTCCGGCAGCAAGATTTTTGTGAACATAAGATGTTCCGTCAATATTGTCTGCTAATGTTTTCCATTCACTACTTCCGGCTTTGTGATAAATTACTTGATATTTGCTTGCACCACTAACTTTATTCCACGAAATTGTTAATTGAGAAGTGCTGTCTATTGACACTTCGGGTTTATCGGGTGCTTTAGGTTTTGTATATGTTTTGTAATGGTCTGACGCATTAGATGTTTTACTGCCATTTATTGCATAAACGGTGTAGTAGTAGGTAGTACCCGATTTCAAGCCTGTATCAGTATATGTTTCATCTTTAATATTCGGGATTTCCTTTTTGTTCGCACCATCATTTTCAGTTCTTACAATTTTGTATTTATCTGCTCCCGAAACCTCGTTCCAAGTAATCTTTATTGCACTATCACTTGTTGCTTTACAGGATTTTATTGTTGGAGCTGACGGTTTGCTTGCTTTACCCTCACTCCAATTTAATGCTAACGCATAATTATAAGTATTATTTCGTCTTGTTTTATATGAAGAACTATAATTTAATGCTGCTTTATGAAGTATTGACAAAGTTACTTTCTCGTAAGAGCCTGCTGTCTTTTTAGCATTTCCTGCCATTGTATCAGATGTATTACCCCATTGATTTCTTAAATCTGCATAATATACTAATGCAGAGCCGGAAATTAAACCAAGATTTATTCCTTTATTCACATAAGATTTTGCATCTTTAGCAATCAAAGCATCTTGTGCTGCTTTACCTTCAGAAGTAACTAACAATTTTGAAATCTTTGTTTTTTCATTAGTTGTAGCAGCTCTTCTTTTGTGAGTCCAATAGTCAGATGAATGATTGGCGATTTCATTGTATAAAGTTGTTCCTAAAATATTTTTGGCATTTGACGGATTTGCTTTTATTATTGTTTGCAATAACGGTAATGCTCGTCCCCAATATGCGTTCCATTGAAATTTTCCAATACTCATACCGTGTCCGTTATCGTCTTTATTAACACTACCATAACTACCTTCGTTTTTAATAATTATTTTTGTAGCTTCA
>JAZROM010000111.1:0-3134 GCA_045648745.1 Acutalibacteraceae bacterium
TTGTCACGCTATGCAGCACTTACGGGCAGACCCGCACTTCCTCCTGCGTGGACTTTCGGATTATGGCTGTCATCTTCTTTCACGACTTCTTATGATGAAGAAACCGTCACCCGATTCGTTGACGGAATGTCTGAAAGGGATATTCCGTTAAGCGTATTCCACTTTGATTGCTACTGGATGAAAGAAAATGAATGGTGCGGCTTTGAATGGGACAAAGATGTGTTCCACGATGTTGAGGGAATGCTTGCCCGAATGCACAAAAAGGGACTGAAAATCTGCGTTTGGATAAATCCGTATCTCGGTCAGAAAAGTGCGGCTTTTGATGAAGCGGCTGAAAAGGGTTATCTGCTCAGAAAAACCAACGGTGATATATGGCAATGGGATCTGTGGCAGGCGGGTCTGGGTGTTGTGGATTTCACAAATCCCGATGCGGTTGAATGGTATAAAAACCATTTACGCAGACTTATGGAGCAGGGCGTTGACTGCTTTAAAACCGATTTCGGCGAGCGTATCCCGACAGATGTTGTGTATTATGACGGCAGTGATCCAGAGTGGATGCATAACTATTACGCATACCTCTATAACAAAGTTGTTTTTGAGGTGATTCAGGAAGTTAAGGGCGAAAAAGAAGCCTGTGTATTCGCAAGAAGTGCAACCGTCGGCGGACAGAAATATCCCGTTCATTGGGGTGGTGACTGTGACTCAACCTACGTTTCAATGTCTGAATCACTCAGAGGCGGTCTGAGCCTTTGCCTTTCGGGTTTCGGCTTCTGGAGTCATGATATCGGCGGCTTTGAAGGTACTGCTCCTGCCGATATTTATAAACGTTGGCTTGCCTTCGGACTTTTAAGCTCTCATTCAAGGCTTCACGGCTCGGATTCCTACCGTGTGCCCTGGCTTTTTGGTGATGAAGCTGTTGATGTTTGCCGTCATTTCACAAAGCTAAAAAACAGGCTTATGCCGTATCTTTATGCCCACGCTGTTGAGGCTCACGAAATCGGTATTCCGATGATGAGAGCAATGATGCTTGAATTTGACGAGCTTGGCTGCGAGGATTGCGACCGCCAATATATGCTTGGTAACAGCATTCTCGTTGCTCCCGTTATGAGCAGAGATGGCACGGTTGATTATTACTTGCCGAAGGGTAAGTGGACACATCTGCTTACAGGCGAATCAGTTGAAGGCGGCTCGTGGCGCAGAGATACTTATGATTTCTTCTCACTGCCTGTGTTTGTCAGGGAAAATACAATTCTGCCAATCGGTGGCTGTGACGATAAAACTGATTATGACTACAACGAGAATCTGACATTACGCATCTACAACCTTGCTGACGGTGCTAAAGCATCACGCACAGTTTGTGACACCGACGGTAATGTCATTCTTACGGCGACAGCAGTCCGAAACGGTAATATAATAACCGTAAATTTAAATGGCGAATCATCGTCCGTAAAGATTGAGCAAATCGGAACAGATTGCAAAATTTTGACATAAACATAAACGATACCGCAGTTGATACTTTTTGTACTGACTGCGGTATTGTTATTCAGCTATCTTTGTAACATATGTATCCGAAAAGAGTCAGGACGGAACGGTATCATATTTAAAACACAAAAACGCTACCTTTCGATGATAAGTGAACTTGTCTTATCTGTCGTTAAGTGCTTTTTTCACAATCTCCACATCACCGATTTCACCGTTTACATACTCACCGTTTTGGTAATAAGGCGCTGAGTTGATATTTACAACGGCATCGGTCGGCACATGTAAAACAACTTTCATATCTTGCGGGAGAGTAAGGTTGACAATATAATTCTCAGAAGCTTTTTCATAATCGAGTGCAATTAACCCTTTTACGCTTGGAACGGTACAGCTTATGTTGTCCTGCAGAGTGTATTGAGGGTCAATTTTAACCTTTTCGTAGCCTGCCGTAATCGGAGTGATGCCCGCAAAATGCTTACTCATTATGACAAGAGGTCCACCACTCCATGCGTGATTCTTAGTGCCACGCCAAGCGTCCCAGAATTCCCAGAGAGTAGAGTAGTCCGCATTCACCATACCCTCATATCTGTCCTTGATTCTGTCTTTTGCACTTTCATATTCACCCATTTTGCAAAGAGCTTCAAGAACATAGTATTCCATATAAGGGCTTGAATTTTTAGTGGTTGTGAGCACATTTTTAATGGTATCATATTGCTCTTTTTCTGCAAGTCCTGACAAAACTGCAAGGGCATTGGCTCTGTCGTCAGGATTTTTTGCGTCTTCACTTTTGAAGCCATCTTCTGTCCAAAGAGACTTATATCCTTTTGCGATAGTTTCTTTTCTTTGGGTAATAAATGAGACATCCTCATCTTTTCCTAAAATCTCTGCCATTTTCTCTGTAGTAGAAAGAGCATAGTAAACCCAAGCATTTTCAATGGCTGTCATATCTGCCTTGTCGCCCCAATCAGGCCAATCCCATGAGCCTTCACGATGAACAACAAGATTATTTTCGCCCATTTCCCAAAGCTTCAGGTAGTCAATAGAAGCCGTATAAACCTTTTCAAGAAAAGCCTTGTCGCCAGTATATTCATAGTAGGTCATAAAACCTACAATTCCTGCAAGTTGCTGAACAGGAAGCTCAAAATAGTCACCCTGTATAGGCACAACAGTCTGAAGCACTTTTGTGTCGTCAACGTGAGAAAGCATTGCCTGAACACCCTTTTGATACAGCAGGTATGAATTACTGTCCATAGAGTACATTGTCATAATCATTTCACTTGTAACGTCGCCCCACCACTGTGCTCTTTCTCTGTCAGGACAATCCATAAAATTGTCACGCATGGTAACATAGAGAGTGCGCAAGGATTTTTGCCACAGAGAATTCAAAAAATCATCATCGCAAGTGAAGTCACCACAGAATGATGAGTCATATCCTGTTTCACGGTACTTGAGAGAAACAACTGTAACGCCGTGTGGTATGTCATAAGTAATATGCTCTCCGTTAACCCAACCTAAAGATCCAAACTCCTGCTCTCCCTCTTTGGTTATATAGGTAGTTGAAACTGCAGCGATTGGAGTGTTTTCAGTTGTTATGCGAATCTTTTTGGCTGCAGGGGCAAACTTTTGCGAAAATTAACACAAGACCCCGCGCCGCT
>JAZROM010000112.1:0-2760 GCA_045648745.1 Acutalibacteraceae bacterium
TAAGATGCATTCTTCATAATGTGCATATGGCTGTTTGTAGCTTCCTGTACTGCGAGATAGTACCAAGCAGTAACATCGTCGTTATCAACCCACTTTGTCATACCTGAAAGAAGATCTTCTACATTTTCAGGATTACGCTTAAGAACTCTGTTGATAAGAGTCATAGCTTCAGCACGTGTTATACGATTATCAGGTCTGAATGCATTATCTTCATAACCTGCAACCCAACCGTAAGCTGCTGCTTCGTTGATATAATCTTCAGCCCAATGTCCCATAACATCTGTAAATGTTTCATCTATGGTATAACTATAATCAGCGAATCTTGCAAATATTGTTGCAAACTCTGCTCTTGTAATGTATTCGTTAGGCATAAACTCTGTAGTCGTACGTCCATTTACAATACCAAGAGCTGCAAGTGTAGAAACTGCTGTGTTGTACCAGTCGCCTTCATTAACATCTGTAAAGACATTGGATTCTGTCATATATTCTTTTCTTACGTCATCGTCAAGCAATCTGAAGAGAATTGTTACTGTTTCTGCACGAGTAATATTTGACTGAGGACGAACATCACCTTCGGGATATCCTAATACGTATGCGAAGTGCTCATCACCATTAAGCTGCTGAGGAACATCAACATTACTTACAACGCCACTTCCGTCTTTCTTCCAACCTGCATATACAGTTTTTGAACCATCCATCACAACAGACTCAATCTTCTGAGTAAGTTCTGCGTCACTATACCAGCCTGTGAAGATATATCCTTCTCTTACAGGAACTGCACTCAACTGAACAGTTACGCCTTTGATATGAGAAGTACTGCTGATAGCTTCTCCACCATTTGTTTCATAAGACAGGAATACTCTGGAGGATCCGCCACCACCGGAAGATACAGAAGGATTAATAACATATACCGGATATGATTCGATAAATGTAGAACCATCAGCCTGATATTCAGCTCTGTACATTACGATGTATGCATTATATTCTGCACTTTGAGAAGGATCGTTCTCAACTCTTATTTTTCCGTTAGCTTCATCATATGAAATGTTAGAACTTTCGATATAAGATCCAAGATTAGAAGGATCCTCAGCAAAGAAACGAAGATCAAACTTACCTGTTCTTAACGCCATAACGCCATCGCTGATGCCATAATCCGAAAGTTTTTCATTTTTAAATGTAATATATGAGCCGTTCCTGATCTGAGCAACTCTTGTCTGAGGAGTTACAGCATTAACTGTATATAAAACATCTCCGCTTGAAAGTTTCAGCTGAACAAATTCGCTGAGGAACAAGTTAATCCATATGTTGGAAACTGTGTAGTTACTGTCATCAACAGCTTCTATCATAAGCTCGAGCAATCCCTTGTCAGTTCCGTCGCCCATAAGCATTTTCACGCTATCCTTCAAACTGTCTGTTACCTGAGGATCGTGTGCATAAGCTTTTGTAATAAGATCTCCCAAAACATCGAAAGCGGACTCAACAGCATCTTTGCCGTTTGAAACTAACACATCAGTTTCTATTGCACTTTTTAAATTTCTGATTGCGTTAGAATCATCACCAAGATAATTTTTAACATGATGAACTACGCCTTCAATTTTTCCGGGATCAGCATTTCCTACTCCGGGAATGAAACTGTCTGTTACGATTTCTTTTGTGAGTTCAGCACCAAAAAGAACTGACAATGATTTTTTCGCTCTGTCATTATCAATGAATTCTTTAAGGTAATTCTCTCTCATATATTTTCCGCTTTCAGTATACAAGGACTCATCATCCGCTGTACCATCCTGCGCAAACATTATTCTGAGAAGTGCAATCAAAGGCTCTGCAATATAAAATTTCGCCTTAGCCTGAACATCAGCACTGTTATCATAATCGGAAGCCTGAATTCCCTTAGCATTTAAGAAAGAACTCATATTTCCTATATAATTATCAAGCAATCCGAATGATTCCTTAAGAGGAAGACCTCCTACAGGATTAATTGCATCCATTTCACTTTTGAAACCAGAATCAGTCTCTGCAACAACCAAAGCTGCAAGATACATTTTCTGATAATCGGATAAATCGCTTGCAAGATGATCTACGGCTGCAGAAAGATCATTTGCAGTGAGAGAAGCTAATGCTTCGTTAAGAGCCTTTATTGCCTCAAACTGCACCACATGACTTTCCTTGTCAAAAATGTCAGCTTCTTTGTCAGCATTCAATTCATCAAGAATTTTTTCCATAAGTACAAAGGGTTTGTTTCCTTCGTAGACTACGTCTGCTGCATCAGAAATGTCAGGTGATGCTGCAAACACAGCTGTCATAGACGTAACCAACAGGGCAAACGCTACAACAACACTAACAATGCGTTTTTTCATTTTTATCCATCCTTTCACAGTGTTATATAAAATTATAATACACCTATATTAAGTATAGCACAGCACACTTCTGTTTTCAAGCATTAATTTAAGTTTTTTCATATAACAAAAAGACCCCATCTTTAGCGGCATTCACATAGGGATTACTTGCCCAAAACCCATGATTTCGGCGGATAACTTCGTTGAAAATGCTTGTAATCCGACAGGATAACTTCACATTTTCGCCTAGTTCTCCATCCGAACTTATGAATTTTTGGGTGCAAAGCAGTTTTAGAATAGATATTTTTGAGTTAAGACACAGCAATAAAAAATGCGTAATACTAGCGTATTACGCATTTTTTTGTGAAGTATTAACCGAAAAGAGCATTCTAAAACCAATTCATCCCTATGTGAACGCCGCTTT
>JAZROM010000113.1:0-13744 GCA_045648745.1 Acutalibacteraceae bacterium
ACCAACTGAACTACCGGGCCGTATGGTGGGAACAACAGGGCTCGAACCTGTGACCCTCTGCTTGTAAGGCAGATGCTCTCCCAGCTGAGCTATGCTCCCATACGTCGCCATTTTCTTTGCCGTTGCTGATATCGCAGCGACTACATCATTATACTATAACTTTTGTATTTGTCAATAGTTTTATGAAACTTTTTTTATTTTTTTGCTTTCTTTATAAGTTCTGTGATGTCACTACCCGAAAATACGTATTTTTTCTCGCAGAACTGGCAGTTTACCTCTGTCTTTTCTTCAAGCTCAAGTTCCTGTAATGTCTTAATACCTGTTGAAATCAAAGCACCCTCAACTCGCTCTTTTGAACAGTTGCACTTGTAAACGGGATGTGAGTCGTCAAGCACCTCGAGCTCAAACTCAGAAAGAACTCTGTGGCAGATTTCTTCGGGAGTCATGCCGTCGGAAAGCATCTGTGTAACAGACGGAATATCACTGATACATCTTTCAACTGCATCGATTGTGTCGTCAAATGCAGTCGGAAGAAGCTGGATGATGAATCCACCTGCTTTTTTGATAGAAAGATCAGGGTTAACAAGCACACCGAGAGCGCATACTGACGGCAGCTGCTCACTGATTGCGTAATAGCTTGTAAGGTCTTCTGCAATTTCACCTGAAATGATCGGAGTCTGACCGATGTAAGGCTCTTTGAGGTTGAGATCCTTGATAACAACAAGTGAACCGTCTGTGCCGATAGCACCTGCAACATCAAGCTTACCCTTGGAATTCAGCGGAATTTCAACCACGGGATTCTGCACGTAACCTCTTGCGTTACCCCAACAGTCAGAAACAGCCATAACCGTACCTGCAGGGCCACCACCGTTCATTCTCAGAGTAACGGATTCGTTGTCACCCTTGAGCATACTGCCCATAAGGCTTGCTGCAGTCAGCAATCTGCCGAGTGCGGCTGATGTAACAGCAGACGTCTGGTGAATCTGCTGTACTCTTTCTACCATATCTGTTGTCTCAGCGGCCATCATAACGAGTGTACCGTCTGTTGAAATACATCTTACGAGTTTATCCATTTTTTATTCCTCCGCTTTACCGTTATACCTTGCAACAAAAACTGCTCGCTGAGTTGTGTCGCAAAGGGGATTGAACGTCATTTCGTCGTATATATCAATAATTTCAAATTCTGACTCGCTGAGCCATTTTCTGTAGTCTTCAATCGGACAGACAATTTCCTTGAAGCTTTCGTTTTCTCTGTAATATACACCATCTTCGCATTCGAAGATATCAAGGCTTATCTCAACGCTGTCATCATCGCACAGTTGATTCTGCCACACGCAATAAACATCGTCGCAGTCATATACGAAAGTATTGTTCGCGAGGATTTCACGGTGTTTATATATTGTATTCACATCAAAGATAAATATACCGCCGTGATTCATAAACAGACCGACTTTTGCGATGGTTTCTCTGATTTCTTCGGGAGTTTCAAGATGATTAAGGCTGTCCAACGTACAAACGGCAGCGTCAATCGTACCGAAAAGGTCAAGCTCGGTCATACTCTGACACAGAAAAAGCATCTGCAGTTCATTGTCATACATCTTTTCCTGCGCTTCGGAAAGCATCATCGGACTGTTATCCACGCCTATCATATCGTAACCCGACTTGGCAAGCTCAACCGTAAGACTGCCCGTGCCGCACGCAAGGTCAAGCACAATAGCTCCGTCACTTACCCCGTGACGATTAAGAAGCGTGCGGATAAACTCTGCACGCTTTGAATATTCGATATTTCCGGTCAGCCTGTCATAGACCTCAGCAAATGCGTTATACTCACTCATCTTTTGCTTCTATCCTCTGGAACAAAACTTCGTAACCGTCACTGCCGTACTGTAAAGAACGGTTTACACGGCTGATTGTTGCTGTGCTTGCGCCTGTTGCCTCGACAATTTCACTGTACACACACTTGTCGCGAAGCATTTTTGCAACTCGGATTCTCTGCGAAATGGATTTTAATTCGGTAACTGTGCAAAGGTCGTCAAAAAACTTACAACATTCGTCGTAATCGCGCAGCTCGAGTACCGCCTTAAAAAGAAGGTCAATGTTTTCATCATTAAATTTATTGTTCATATTAACCTCTCCCGAAAATTACTGTATAAGCATTTTAGCACATTAAATTCTAAAAGTAAAGCAAAAAAACGCACAATATAAAAATATACCGTGCGTTTTTGTCTATTCAAAATTGAAAACAGAATTGTGGCTTGTATCTGATGTGAAGACTGACGGGTTGTATGCAACCACAACAGCGTCGGGATCAAAGTCCTCAATAGCCTTTGTTACACTGCCGTTAAAACTTCTCAGGTCAAGCACAAGCATCTCTTCAACCTCGGTTGCAAGGTAAGGAATGACACTTGCACTGAATGAGTCCATAATATAAACCATGCGGATACCGTCAGAAATTTTGTTATTGCGCACCGTTGAAATGGAGTGGTTACCGTGGAAATATGCTGAATAAGTTGAAATGTTGTAATAATCAATCTTATCCATTATACCTCTGTTAAGGAGTGTATCCTCAAATCTGCCGTTCAGTGCTTCGCCGTTATCATACTGTACGGTGAAGTCAGTGTCCGCTTTAGGATAGATGAGGCTTATATTTTCGGGATCAGCATATTTAAGCGTAGCTTTTTTACCCTGTGAACCGAAGCAATAATCTTCGTAAATATCAACATTGTATTTTGTAAGATCTGCAATGTTTCTTGTAAATCGGTAACCGTATCTGCTGCTCAGGGTCTGCGCGATTTCACCTGCTGCCCATACGCCTGTTTCAGGTGTCCAGTGGTGGTCGGTTTTGAAGAAACAGGAATAATAATCGTCATAGCTTTCGAGAAGGTTTTGCCTTAAATCAAGGTAAGGTACATTGTTTGCCTTAAGCCCTGCAAGGAGTTTGTCCGCGTTAAGGTTGTAATAATCTTCGACACCGTGCGGAAGTTGATTATCAACGGGATTTTCTTTTGTCGGACATTGAACATAAAGAAAATCAATATTTTTGTCTTTAAGCCATTTGTGGAAATATGCTGTACTTTCTGTTGCGTAATCAAGGTTACCTTTATATGACTGGAAAGTAAGATAGCCGTTTCTCATAACCACAACGGAATCTGTACCTGAAACGATATTCATTCCGACGAGCCGATTGAAGGAAGCGTTTGTTTCAACAAATTGCATTCTTCCTAACAATAAATTGGTTGAGTAGTAATCAACCTTGCTTTCGAGAAATCTGATGTAGTCCTCAAACTTTTTGATTTTATTTGTATCTTCAATCTGCGGTTCAGGTTCGGTTGCGACAAACCCAAAGCCATAATCACCCGAAAACGGATAGTCAACTGACCAATCGTATGTAGGCTTAGCAGTTGTATCGGGTTGAGTCTCGGCAGCATTCATTGAAGATGGATGAATATTAAAAAAAGTTGAGAGAATATAAGTTATGGATATTGATGACATAAAAAAGACGATAACAGAAATGAATATAACGCTTAAAGCTTTTTTTGCTGTAGTTTTTTTCATTCTTTTCACGCCTTTCGTTATGGTTTAGAAATTGAAATAAATAAACGGGTTGTACGACCCCTTGATTGTGAATGTGAGCGAAATCACAAACATAATAAATACACATATTACGGAAATATACCCGTAAACGATTTCGTTAATTTTGATTTTTTCTTTTAATTTCTGTACAATCGGGAAGCAAGCAACTATGCCTGCACCGAGATAGAATTTGTAGTTATCAAGGAAGAAGAGTGCTTTCTCGTCAAACAATTGTGCACCTGATGCAAAGAACATTGTTTTTAGGTAATCAACTGCCTGAGTGAGTGATTCGGCACGGAAAAGAACCCAACCGATGATAACAAACAGCATCGTGTAAATGTGACTGAAAAATTTGAGTTTTTTGGGGAAATTGAAAAGCTTTTCAAGTGCGAGAATAACAAAATACATAAGTCCCCACACAATGAATGTCCAGTTTGCACCGTGCCATACACCTGTTAAAAACCACACAACAAAAAGATTGAAAATAAGTCGGGATTTTTTCTTTACACGGCTTCCACCAAGGGGAAAGTAGACATAATCTCTGAACCAGGTACCGAGTGAGATGTGCCAACGTCTCCAAAATTCGCTGACAGATTTTGAAATGTACGGATAGTCAAAGTTTTCAAGGAAATGGAATCCGAACATCTTGCCAAGACCGATAGCCATTTCGCTGTAGCCGGAGAAGTCGAAGAAAATCTGCAATGTGTATGCTATTGCGCCGATCCAGGCGGTCGAAACGGAAATACCTTCCATACCAAAAATCTCGTCGGCAACCATTGCGACATTATTTGCTATAAGAACTTTTTTTATAAATCCGAGCATAAAACGATAAACACCGTTTGAAAAATCATCAAAGTTTTCTTTACGGAAATTTATCTGATCCGCAATTGTCTGGTAGCGCACAATCGGTCCTGCGATGAGCTGAGGAAAGAAAGCAATATAAAGTGCTACGTTGAACGGGTTTTTCTGTACCGTTCCGTCACCACGGTAAACGTCAATGACGTATGACATCGCCTGAAAAGTGAAAAATGAAATGCCGATAGGCAGAACGATATTCAATGTGTCAAGGTTTGTATTGAAAAGTGTGTTGATGTTTTCAAGCGTGAAGGTAAGGTACTTGAAAACGAACATCATTCCGAGGTTTATAACAACAGAAAGTGCGACAAACAGTTTTGCTTTTGTGATATTTGCTTCTTTGTATTTATCAGCACCAAAACCGAAAAGCCAGTTCATCAGGATAGAAAGAAGCATCAACGCAACAAAAACCGGTTCACCCCATGCATAGAAAAAGATGCTGGAGAAAATCAGCACTGCATTGCGGAAGGTGAGTGACTTGAATATGGGGTTGTAATAGAGTATCAGAACAGCGGGTAAAAACAGAAACAAAAATGTTGTTGACGAAAATACCATAGCCACACATCCTTTCACAAAATTATTTTTTAATTATACTATACAAGTAAATAATTTGCAAGTATAGGTCACATAGCTGATTATATTATCACTTCGTTGTGTTTCGTGATTTATAACAACTTTTGAAGCTGTTTTTCTACACCTGTAACCCATTGACATTAAAAGGTTGTTATGTTATTTTTTAGAAAACTGATAGGAGTGATTTTATGATTATTACAAGATCGCCGATGGGATGGAATTCGTGGAACACCTTTGCCGAAAACATAAACGAAAAGGTGGTTATGGAAACCGCTGATTTTATTGTTGAAAGCGGACTTAAGGATTATGGCTACGAATACGTTATCATTGATGACTGCTGGAGTCTTCGCGAAAGAAACGAAAAGGGCGAAATTGTGCCTGACCCCGAAAAGTTCCCTCACGGTATGAAATACGTTTCGGATTATGTTCATTCAAAGGGACTCAAATTCGGTATGTATTCCTGCGCAGGCACACTTACCTGCGCAAGATATCCCGGCAGCTATGACCACGAATTTGTTGATGCAAAATGCTTTGCCGAATGGGGCGTGGACTATCTTAAATACGATTTCTGTTTCCACCCTCATTCAACCTTCGGTCACTATCTTTATAAGAGAATGTCACTCGCACTTGCAAACTGTGGCAGAGATATTGTTTTTGCCGCTTGCTCATGGGGAGCTGAAAACACAAAGGCATGGATAAAGGAAACGGGTGCGCACACCTGGCGATCAACGGGAGATATTGTTGATTCCTGGGAGTCTATCAAGCGCCTTGCACAGGAGCAGCTTCAGGTGCCCGAATATAACGGCAACGGTTGCTTTAACGATATGGATATGCTCGTTGTAGGTATGAAGGGTGAGGGCAACGTCGGAGTTACGGGATGCAGTGTTGAGGAATACAAAACTCACTTTGCATTCTGGGCAATGATGGGTTCACCGCTGATTATCGGCTGCGACCTGCGTAAGGCAGACGAGGATGCTATGGCTATCCTTAAAAATAAAATGCTTATCGATATTGATCAGGATGAGGCTTACAGACAGCCGTTCTGGGTTAACGGTGACAGACACGAGAATAAGAACCGTAAGGGTGACGAGCCGCTTTATAATTATTATCCGCTTGACGAGCCGATTCTGGTGAGATTCCTCGCGAACGGTGATATCGCTATCGGCGGATTCAGCTTCCACGATGAAAAACGCAGATTTTTTGCTACACTTGACAGCATCGGCCTTGGCGAATGTACGGGCAAAACACTCGAGCTGACGAATGTGTGGACGGGTGAAAAGAGTGTTGTTAAAAACGGCACTATTCTCTTTGAGCTTGAGCCGCATTGTTGCGAGGTTTACAGAGCAAGGGTTATTGATAAATAATGAGCGAGTGTAAAAACTGCAAAAAAACGCTGACACCCAATGAAATAGGGCTGACGAAAAAGCTCATCAACCGAGGTTCAACGGAATTTTACTGTATGGATTGTCTTGCTGAGATTTTTAAGTGCGATACCGCGCTTCTTGAAAAGAAAATCGAACAGTTCCGCAAACAGGGGTGCGTGTTGTTTGTGTAAAATAATAAAGCCGATACGGACTTGTTGTCTGTATCGGCTTTGCTGTTTATATCGCTGTCAGAAAATATTCTGTTATTGTTTCGGGTGACTCTTTCATACCGTTATCAACCCACCAACGTGTTGTTTCGACAAATGTGGATACAATGTGATTCACGAGAAAACTTTCGGGTAGTTTTCTGCTTTTCTCGGTATCAAATGATGAAAATTGATTCTTAACAAGTTGAACAAGACTGTCCCTGAAATATCTTAGAAAAAGCTCGTTGTTACGGCAGGAAAGCAGTTCGAGAATATTGTTGTCATTTTTCTGCAGATGTCTGAATAAATGCAGAAATACCGAGTCGGGTGCATCACACTCAAAAATATGTCTGTGCTCAACTTTTTTATCATTCATCGCATCAAAAAGGTGACAGAACAGCTCCTCGCACAATTCTTTTAACAAGAAATCTTTAGTCTCAAAATGAGCATAGAACGTTGCTCTGCCTATATCAGCTTTTTCGATTATTTCACCAACGGTAATCTGACTGAAATCCTTTTGTGATAACAAATCAATGAACGCCCTGAATATAGCTTCTCTGGTTTTTCTCTGTCTTCTGTCCATAAACTCTCCGTACAAAATTTAAAATTTGTTCAGTAACGAATAACACTGTAATATCGTATATTGTATTGGGGTGTTACATAGATATAATGATATTGAACAGTGAGTTCGGTATTGTATTTATTGTATCATAAATATTATTGCCGGTCAACGGAGGTATTGAATTGAAAACAGAGAAAAACATACTCATTGCGTTTTTACTTAATTTATCTTTTTCGGTTTTTGAATTTGTCGGAGGTATATTTACGGGCAGTGTAGCCATTGTTTCGGATGCCGTGCACGACCTGGGTGATGCCGCGGCGATAGGCATATCATATTTCCTTGAGAAGAAAAGTAAGCATAAGCCCGACGAGAAATACACCTACGGTTATGCAAGGTTTTCTGTTGTCGGCAGTGCCATAAGTACGCTTATTCTGCTTGTAGGATCGGTTATGATTATTTACAACGCGGTTTTAAGAATGCTTGAGCCTACGCAAATCAACTACGACGGTATGATTGTATTTGCGATTGTCGGTGTTTTTGTGAATTTTCTCTCAGCTTTTTTTACCCGTGACGGCGGTACGCTTAATCAGAAAGCGGTCAATCTGCATATGATTGAGGATTTGCTCGGATGGATAGTCGTACTGGTTGGTGCGATTGTAATGCGTTTTACAGATTTAACCATTATCGACCCAATTATGTCTGTGGGAGTTGCGTTGTTCATTCTGGTGAATGCAATAAAAAACCTCAATGTTCTGTTTGAAATTTTTCTCGAAAAAACACCGCAGGGTATTGACCTTAATGAAATGACGGAACACCTGATGCAGATTGACGGAGTGCTCGGTGTTCATCACGTACACATACGCAGTTTTGACGGGTATAATAATTATGCAACGATGCATATTGTAACAAATGAAGATGCTCACACCATAAAAGAACGCGTTCGCGAAGAGCTCCACGAACACGGTATCTGCCACGCAACGCTTGAGCTTGAAACAGAGGATGAGCATTGTCGCGAGGAGCACTGCGGAACAGAGCTCAGAGTGGATTTGCACCATCACCACCATCATCACTGAAAAACTAAAGCCAATACGGAAATGAAGTCCGTATTGGCTTATTCTGTATTATCAGTATCCCCAGGTCAGCAACTGCCAACTTCCGTTGGTTTCTCGAGCAAGATACCAGCTCCAACCGCTGTAAACCTCGTTGTCTTCGAAGCCCTCGTCGTTAGGTGCTGTACGGAACGATGAATAGAAGATGATACAATCAACAAATTCAGCACCCTCGCGCAGACTGTTGCAGTACTCAAGCTCATCCTCGTCACAGTATTCGTCACCTGCATAATTTATTGAGTAAAGCTCAAATCCGAACCAGGTGCGGAATTCATCGAAAACAACCTGAATGGCTGAATCTATATCGTCCTTTGAATATTTTTCAGAAATACCGTAATCTATTTCTGCGTTTTCTACATTTCCGGGTTTGAAACTTACATTACACGAACATAGAGTCACGAGCAAAAAAAGACTCAAAACTGCACATAAAAGTTTTTTCACAATTATGCCTCCTTTTGATATTTATTATAACAAAAGAAGGGGCTTTTTTCAAGTTTTGTAATAAATCGGTTGATGAAGAGAATAATATATGTTATAATTCCAACAATATCCGTCCGTAGCATAGCCGGATAATGCAGCAGATTCCGATTCTGAAGACCGGGGGTTCGAATCCCTCCGGGCGGGCCATGAAAAGCACTTCGTAAGAAGTGCTTTTCAGTTTTACTTGCTTCGCGAGTTTATTGACGAATAAAATATCACTGAAATATCCTTGTTGCCAAATTGAGAGCAAACATAAAAAACAGAGCATCGCCAACAGGCGGTGCTCTGTTCTTTGTCCGAAGTCTGAAACGGACATAGCCGTTCGGACAAGCTAATAAGTAATGGTGAAAAGTGAATAAGTGAGTACAAATACCAACTTTTTTCTTAAGATTTATCTGTTGATTTCGTCGGTAACGACATCATAAAAGTGGCACAGCTCCACTTTACACAAGTTCAGTAAATCTACAATGTGCTGAACAAAATCCCTGTTGACGGAAACATCGTTGAAGCAAGAGAGAACGTCTCCGCTTTCGGTGTCCGAAGCCTGTATACCGTACGTCGGGAGGAAATCGTTATCCAGCAGTAAAATGTCATTTGTAAGTTTGTATTCAATCTTCATAAATGCACCTGAATCACAAAATGTGAATTTTTTTCACCTTTTATGATAATAATACACCTATATGTAGATAAAGTCAATATCAAAATTATATTCTTTTTAATGTTTGCACGGCTGAACTTGCAATATTATTGCATTTATGTTATTGTATCTGTGAGGTGTAATTATGTATTTACAGGAATCTGGCGAGATGTATCTCGAAACAATATATGTTTTAACAAAAAACAGCGACTCCGTGCGTTCTATCGACGTCTGCGAACATATGGGGTATTCCAAACCGAGTGTCAGCAGAGCAATCGGACTTCTTAAAAACGGCGGATATGTAACCGTCGACGGTGAGGGTCATCTTTCACTTACGGAAGAGGGCAAGGAAATCGCAGAAAAGATTTATGAACGTCATACAATGCTTACTCAGTTTCTTATGAGCCTTGGTGTCGGAAGGGATGTTGCTTCGGAAGATGCGTGTAAAATGGAGCACGTTATCAGCGACGATTCTTTCAATGCAATCAAGAACTTTGTTGAAAAAGACAGGGGATGATATTGTGAAATATTCGGTAGACAGAATCGAGGACGGCTTTGCTGTCTGCGAGGACGAAAACGGCACTTTTACAAACTTTGAACTTGCAATTTTGCCCGAAAATATCAACGAGGGTGACATCCTTTTGCAATCTGAGAACGGATTTTCTGTGTTGACAGATGAAACCGAAGAACGCAGACAAAAAATTGCAAAACTTCAGAAAAGTATATTTACAAAGAAAAACGGATGACAGAACTTCTGTCATCCGTTTATACTTTAATGATCAACAAGCCACAAGGTTTTGAAAGGTATCTTTTTGCCACGGCTTCGTTAAAAATCTTTGAAATAGCCTCGTATGGCAAAGAGAAAAATGTTCGAATGTGCGTGATATTATTTTATTTCAGACTTGTGTGTTGTTGGTAATTAAAGTATTATCCGTAAACCAGTGTCGAAACGAAAGAGTAAATATAATAAATTCCGATTAAAATGCTGATTACGAGAAGAATTTTTTTAATAAATTTTTTCTCATGAAACGCCTTTGTGCTTTCACCGCAGGCAGGACAGAAACCGACGCTGTTCCTTGACCTTGATCCGCACGCAGGGCAAATTTTGTTTTTTGAAATTTTTTTAACGGCGATGATAAACGGTATCAGTACCCATATGTTCATGACGAATGCTGCCAGTGTCCACCACAGAACGCTCATCTTGAGTTGGTAGCTGAAGAATGCGATTGTCACAATCAGCACGGCACTGATTGTGACAAAGGAATAAAACATTATCATCAGCGGAATACCTGTTATCAATCCCACAAGCATTGCTCCCATAAAGGTTACCTCCTGAATTTTTATAGAGTTTTATCTTTTTTTCAAAAGCTCGTACGCAACAAAATACTCTCTTGCGTAATTTTTGAGAATATCACTTTTGTTCGGACAACTGACCTTGCCGATACTTTGAAATCCGCAACGCTTTGCGATTATTCCTGCTCTGTGCAGATGATAGTCAGACGAAAGAAATGCAATATTCAGCTCGTTCGGATTTTTACCCGAATGGACTTTGATAATCTCAAACGCGTTTTCAAAGTTCTCAAAAGTTGTTGTTGATTTATCTTCAGGCACAAATCTGCTTTCATCAATGCCGAGAGCAACAAGGTGTTCTTTTATGATAAGAGCTTCGCTCTTTTTCTGCCCGTCACGGAAGCGGCCTCCGCAGGGGACAACAAAACAATGTGTGTTCTCTTTAAGATATTCTGCAGCAGCGTTTATTCTTTCAAGCAGATGCTCACTCGGAGTTTCCTCACCGATGACGAGTCCGCCAAGAACAAGCAGATAGTCGCAGTCGTCACGGTAACCTTTTTTTGCATCTTTTATAACAAACGGCAGATATGCACCGGCAGTAACGGTGAGGTATCCTGCGATGCTGCCGATTGTACCGAGCAAAATTTTCGGAATTATATTCATTCGATCACCTTCAATAATATTGATTGCCTGTTGATATATTCCAAGTATATATTAAAAGAAAATTAATTGCAACACTGCGTTTTTAATGAAAGCTTAACAGAATATTTATTGACAATTTTTTATCTTAAATATATAATCGTTTTGTAAGGAGGTGTGTAACTTATGGAAGATATGATGTCAGTTTTCAGGTATCTTATTCCTGCTTTATGTTTCATTATTGTTGCTTATTGTATCGTGCATCTTCTTCAGAGCAAAGCACCCAAAGTTACCCCTGCGTGTCTTATCGATGAAATGACAGGTGAGGAGTATCTCATCACAAACTGGGAAACCTCCGTGGGCAGAAGTAATGCCTGCGATATTGTGCTCAATTATTCGACCGTTTCGCGTTTTCATGCTGTTATTTCCAAGCATAAAAAAGGTTGGGTATTGACTGATACAAATTCAAGTGCAGGTACATATATCGGTTCAACACAGGTCGAAAAAAATGTTGTCATCAGCGACGGAGACGAAATTTCATTCGGCGGAATTGTACTTCGATTCAGAATAAAATAAGAAGCTGTTTTTTTATCGTGGATAAAAAGCGGCTTCTTGTGCTTTTTAGTCAAAAAAGTTACCGTAAATTTTATTCCTAAATCAGCATTTTTACTTGAATATACATACATTAATATGCTAAGATATTACGGGTAATTTAAAAATTGGTTTTGGAGGCTGATTTTATGAAATACATCAACTTTGACGAGTCAAGAGAACTCGACCTTATCCCTATCGGACGAGTAGCTATTGATTTCAACCCCACGGATTATTACAACACACTCGACAAGTGCGAAAATTACAAAAAATATGTCGGCGGTTCACCTGCTAACATTGCTGTAGGTCTTGCAAGACTCGGCAAAAAAGTCGGTTTCATCGGCAAGGTTTCTGACGATCAGTTCGGCACTTATGTTGAGAATTTCTTTAAAGATGAAGGTATCGACATTTCTCACATCACACGCACAACAGGCGGTGAAAAGCTCGGTCTTACTTTTACGGAAATCAAGTCGGAGCACGAAAGCAGCATTCTTATGTACCGTGACGGTATTGCAGATCTTATGCTTCATCCCGACGATGTTGATGAGGACTACATAAAAAGCGCAAAAGCAATTCTTATCAGTGGTACAGCACTTTCACAGAGCCCGTCAAGAGAAGCTTGTCTTAAGGCGATGTACATTGCAAAGAAAGTCGGAACAAAAGTTATTTTTGATATCGACTACCGTCCGTACAACTGGAAGAATGCTGACGAAATTGCAATTTACTATTCAGTTGTTGCATCAAACAGTGATATGGTTATGGGTTCGCGTGAGGAGTTTGACCTTACAGAGGCTATTTCTGCTCCCGGCAGAACAGACAAGGAAACTGCTGCTCATTGGATGAGTATGGGTAACAAGATTGTTATCATCAAGCACGGTAAGGAAGGCTCAACCGCGCACACTGCAGACGGTGAGTATTCAATCAAGCCGTTCCCCGTTAAGGCGTTCAAGTCTTTCGGCGGCGGTGACGGCTACGGTTCAGCATTCATTTACGGTCTTCTTGAAGAGTGGGACATTATGGACTGTCTTGAACTCGGTTCAGCTTCTGCTTCAATGCTTGTTGCGGCTCACGGTTGTTCACTCTTTATGCCGACTGTAGATGAAATCAAAGCATTCATCAAGGATGAAAAAGAAAAATACGGCGAAATGGTCGCAAGAGCATAAGGAGGTCAGTTTTATGTCAACAGTAAGACTCACTCTCGGTGAGGCTATCGTAAGATACCTCGATAATCAGTATGTTACAATCGAGCATAACGGTGAAATGATCGAAAGTAAGTATGTGGAATATTTCTACACTGTTTTCGGTCACGGATGTGTACTCGGTGTCGGTGAAGCTCTTTCACAGGCTGAGCATTCAATCAAGGTTATGCAGGGCAGAAACGAGCAGGGTATGGCTCAGGCTGCTGCAGCGTATGCCAAAATGCATAACAGAATGAAGATTATTCCCTGCATGTCATCTATCGGTCCGGGCGCTGCCAATATGGTCACTGCCGCTGCTATGGCAACAGTTAACAATATCCCTTTGCTTCTTATTGCAGGTGATACTTTTGCGACCCGTCAGCCTGATCCTGTTCTTCAACAGATTGAGCAGCTTCACGACGGCACAGTGACTACTAACGATGCTTTTAAAGCTGTTACCCGATATTTTGACAGAATCACACGCCCTGAAATGATTATGACAGCTCTTACCAATGCAATGAGAGTGCTTGTTGATCCTGCTCACACAGGTGCTGTTTGCCTTGCTATGTGTCAGGATGTTGAAGGCGAAAGCTACGATTATCCCGAAGAATTTTTCAGAAAAAGAGTTCACCTCATCCCCAGAGCAATTCCCAATGATTACGAAGTTAAAAATGTTGCCGAAGCTCT
>JAZROM010000114.1:0-9585 GCA_045648745.1 Acutalibacteraceae bacterium
AACAACCGAAACTTATTACATTCCAAGGCTTTATAATCCGCCTGAGGTTGTGCTGGTTTCAGTTGTGCCCCAAACATAAAGGAGGTTTTTCTTTTGAATTCTTATGCCCCCAAAACAATCAGAATGACGGCAGGTGAAGCCGTTGTCAGATACCTTGACAATCAGTATGTCACCATCGAAAAAGACGGACAAATGCTTGAAAGCAAGTTCGTGGAATATTTCTATGCCGTTTTCGGTCACGGTTGTGTTCTCGGTGTTGGCGAAGCTCTTTCACAGGCAGAGCACTCAATCAAGGTTATGCAAGGCAGAAACGAGCAGGGTATGGCTCAGGCTGCAGCATCCTATGGCAAGATGACAAACAGAATGAAGATTATTCCCTGTATATCTTCAATCGGCCCCGGTGCTGCAAATATGGTAACCGCTGCCGCTATGGCAACTGTTAACAATATGCCGTTGCTTTTATTTATGGGTGACACATTTGCGTCACGTCAGCCCGACCCAGTTCTTCAGCAGATAGAACAGCTCCACGACGGAACGGTTACAACAAACGACGCATTCAGAGCTGTTACAAGATATTTTGACAGAATCACACGCCCCGAGCAGATTATGTCTGCACTTACAAATGCAATGCGTGTGCTTACAGACCCGGGTCACTGCGGTGCGGTTGCGATTGCACTTTCACAGGACGTTCAGGGTGAGAGCTATGACTATCCTGAAGAGTTCTTCAGAAAGAGAGTTCACTTCATTCCCAGACAGATTCCGTGCGATTATGAAGTACAGCAGGTTGCTGAAAAAATCAAAGAGAGCAAGAAGCCTCTTGTTATTGTCGGTGGTGGTGTAAGATATTCACTCGCAGGTGAAACCGTAAAGACTTTCTGTGAAAAGCATAATATTCCGTTCTCCGAGACTCAGGCAGGTAAATCTGCCATTGAATCAAGTCATTACCTCAATGTCGGAGGTATCGGTGTTACGGGCAACTCAAGTGCAAACGTACTTGCAAAGGATGCTGATCTTATCATCGGTATCGGCTCGAAGTTCACTGACTTTACAACCTCATCAAAGTGGCTCTATGCCGACAAGCAGGTTGTTACAATCAACGCAAGTGCTTTCCACGCAGGCAAGCTTGACAGTATCAAGATGGTTGCTGATGCTAACGAGGGCGTAAAGGCGCTTGAAAAATATCTTGACGGTTACAAGACAGAATATACAACTGAAATTGCAGACGCGAAGGCTGATTGGGATAAGGAAATGGAAAGACTTGCAAACGCTTCCTATTCCGAAGACTACAAGCCCGAAATCCCGAATCACGTTGACGATGCGGTTACAGGCTTTGTCAAGGCAACAGGCGGTGTAATCACACAGACAGCAGCTCTTGCACTTATCCGTAAGCTTATGCCGTCAGATGCAATCGCAGTCGGCGCTGCAGGTTCACTTCCCGGTTGTATGCAGAGAATGTGGACAACCGATGCAATCGACTCCTACAATATGGAATACGGTTATTCATGTATGGGTTATGAAATTGCAGGTGCATTCGGTTCAAAGCTTGCTTATCCCGACCGTGAGGTTTACGCTTTCACGGGTGACGGAAGTTACAATATGCTCCACTCTGAAATGATTACAGCATTGCAGGAAGGCAAGAAAATCAATGTTCTTCTCTTCGATAACGCTTCATTCGGTTGCATTAACAACCTTCAGATGGGTCAGGGTATTGCCGCACTCTGTACGGAATCGCGTTACCGTGACGGCGACAAGCCTATCCGTGATGGTGAGTTTATGAACATCGACTATGCCGCTTGTGCAAAGGGTTACGGTTATGTTACATATACAGCAAAAACAATGGATGAACTTGAGGCAGCTTTGCTTGATTCTATGAAGCAGACAAAGCCGACACTCATCGATATAAAGGTGCTTCCCAAGTCAATGACAGACGGCTACGGCGGATGGTGGAATGTTGGTTGTTCCGATATCCCGCGTACCGAAAAGGGTAAGGAAGCATTGAAAGAAAAACAAGAACACTTGCTTGAGGCAAGAAAATATTGATAAAGGAGATTCCGGAAATGAACGCAGAAAAAATTAAACTCGGTATTGCCCCCATCGGCTGGACAAACGACGATATGCCCGACCTCGGCGGCGAAATCACATTTGAGCAGTGTGTCAGCGAAATGGCACTTGCAGGCTACAAGGGTTGCGAAATCGGCAACAAATATCCCAAGACAGTAGAAGGTATGCATGAATACCTCGATATACGCGGACTTGAAATTGCTAACCGTTGGTTCTCATCTTTCATTCTTACAAAGCCTTTCGAAGAGGTTGAAAAGGATTTCAGAGAAAACTGCGAATTCCTTAAGGGATGCGGTGCAAAGCGTATCGGTGCTTCTGAGCAGAGCTACAGCATTCAGGGACAGATGGAAACTCCTGTTTTTGAAAAGAAATATGTTATGAACGACGAAGAGTGGAAGACATTTACAGACGGTCTTTCAAAGCTCGGTAATATTGCTAAAGAATACGGCATTACTCTTGTTTACCACCATCATATGGGTACTGTTGTTCAGACCGCAGAGGAAATCGACAAGATGATGGATATGTGTGATCCCGAGGCAGTTTACCTCCTCTTTGATACAGGTCACCTCGCATACTGCGGTGAGGATTATATGGCAGTTCTTAAGAAGTACGCAAAGAGAATCAAGCACGTTCACCTTAAGGATATCCGTCCTGAAATCGTAGCAAAGGTTAAGGCAGAGCATCTTTCATTCCTTCAGGGCGTACGTCTTGGCGCATTCACTGTACCCGGTGACGGCACAATCGACTTTAAGCCTGTTTTTGATGTTCTTGATGAAGCGGATTATGAGGGTTGGATGCTTGTTGAAGCTGAGCAGGATCCTGCAATCGCAAATCCGTTAAAGTACGCAAAGATGGCAAAAGAATATATTTCTGAAAAAGCAGGTATATAAAAGGAGACTTAAAAATGGCTGAGAAACTCAAGTATTTTGTCAACGGTCAGTACGTTGAGTCAAAAACTGATAAGTATTATGACCTCGTAAACCCGAGCACAGGTGAGGTAACAGGTTACGCACCCAACTGTACAGCTGAAGAGGTTGAAGAGGCAATCGCTGCAGCGAAGGCAGCATATCCCGCATGGAGCGCAACTCCTGCAATCAAGAGAGCACAGATTATGTACAAAATCCGTGATCTCCTTATGGAGAATATGGAAGAGCTCACAAGACTTGTTGCAGAAGAAAACGGTAAGGTATGGAGCGAGGCAGAGGGTGACGTGCTTAAGGCTAAAGAGGGTACAGAGCTTGCAACTCAGGTTCCGTCACTTATGATGGGCGAAAGCACAATGGATGCTTCTTCAGGTTATGACACAGTTCTTTACCGTGAGTCAATGGGCGTTTTCGCAGGTATCGTTCCCGTTAACTTCCCTGCAATGATTCCGTTCGGTTGGATGGCTCCCGTATGTATTGCTACAGGTAACACAATGGTGCTTAAGGCTGCAAGTCTTACACCCAGAACTGCGCTCAGAATCGCAGGTCTTTATAAAGAAGCAGGTGTTCCTGACGGTGTTATCAACATCGTTACCTGCTCAAGAAACGAAATCAATGTTCTTCTTGACAGCCCTGATGTCAAGGGTATCACATTCGTTGGTTCAACACCCGTAGGTAAGCTTATCTACGAGCGTGCAGCAAAGAGTGGCAAGAGAGTACAGGCTCTCTGTCAGGCAAAGAACCATGCTCTTGTGCTTGAAGATACTCCGATCGAGAGAACAGCTGCAGGCGTTATCAACTCTGCTTTCGGTTGTGCAGGTCAGAGATGTATGGCTCTTAGCTGCTGTGTTGTTCAGGAAAGCATCGCAGATGCATTTGTTGCTGAGCTTGTAAAGCAGGCAAAGGCAATCAAGGTAGGCCCCGGTTATGATAAGACATCAAAGCTTGGTCCCATTACATATAAGAAGCACTTTGACGAAGTTATCGCAGACATCAACAAGGGTGTTGCAGAGGGCGCAGAGCTTGTACTCGACGGCAGAAACTATGTTGTTGAAGGTTACGAAAACGGCTTCTATGTAGGTCCGACAATCTTTGATAAGGTTACTCCCGAAATGACAATCGGTGACGAAGAAGTTTTCGGTCCCGTTCTTTGCATCAAGAGAGTAAAGACTTTTGAAGAAGGTCTTAAGCTTATGAACGCTAACCCGTATGCAAACGGTTCAGTTATCTTTACACAGAACGGCTACTATGCAAGAGAGTTTGCACGTCATACAGACGGCGGTATGGTAGGTATCAATGTCGGTATTCCCGTGCCAATCGGATTCTTCCCCTTCGCAGGTCATAAGAATTCATTCTTCGGTGACCTCCACTGTCTCGGCAAGGATGCATACAGATTCTACACTGAGAGCAAGTGCGTGACAACACGTTGGTTTGACGAAGAAGAAATGAAGAAAACAGAAGTTTCCACTTGGGACGGAACAATATAAAAGGAGATTGAAACTATGATTAATGTTGGTATTATCGGTGCAGGCCGAATCGGTAAGGTTCACTGCGAATCAATTATGAGATATGTTAAGAGTGCAACAGTAAAGGCAGTTGCAGACCCCTTCCTCAACGATGAAACAATCGAGTGGGCAAAGGGTCTCGGTATCGAAGAGTTCTATACTGATTATCACAAGATCCTTGAGGATGATGATATCCAGGCAGTCCTTATCTGCTCTTCAACAGATACACATTCAACAATTTCTCTTGAAGCTATCGCGGCAGGCAAACACATTTTCTGCGAAAAGCCCATCGATCACGATGTTAACAAGATTCTTGAGGTTAAGGCTGCTCTTGAAAACAGCAATGTTAAGTATCAGGTAGGTTTTAACCGTCGTTTTGACCACAACTTCAAGGCTGCAAGAAAGGCAGTTGAAGGCGGTCAGATCGGTGACCTCAATATCCTTAAGGTTTGTTCAAGAGACCCGGGTGCACCTCCGGTAAGCTATATCAAGGTTTCAGGCGGTATCTTCCTTGATATGACAATCCATGATTTCGATATGGTACGCTTTATGTCAGGCTCAGAGGTTGAGGAAGTATTTGCTTACGGTGCAGTACTTGTTGATCCTGCAATCGGTGAAGCAGGTGACATCGATACAGCAGTTATCTCAATGAAACTCGCAAACGGCGCCATCGCAGTTATTGACAACTGCCGTCGTGCAAGCTATGGCTATGATCAGAGAGTTGAAGCTTTCGGCTCACTCGGTCAGGTTGCTATCGGTAACGATTCAGAGTCAACAGCAGTTATTTCAGACGCTAACGGCGTACGCGGTGAGGTTCCCCTTAACTTCTTCCTTGAAAGATATATGGGCGCTTATGTTGAGGAAATCACAGAGTTTATCGATTGCATCGTAAACGATAAGGAAGTAAGCGTTGGCCTTGATTGCGGTCTTCAGCCTGTACTTATCGGTATCGCTGCAAAGAAGTCTCTTGCAACAGGTATGCCTGTAAAAATTGCAGACATCGCAGCTGAATATTCATTATAATTACAAATAAGAAAACTGCCGTTACATTTGTAATGGCAGTTTTTTATGCTTGAATATGGATAAAAGGGGTAAAAACGCTTAAAATAGTTACAAAAAGTTACAGAAATTCTTGAAATGTCATAATTTCGTAACATTTGTGTGTTATAAAGTTATTGCTGAGCATTCGGCAAATTTTAATCAAAGGACTATTTTTATGCATTTAAAAAACCACATAAAAGGAATACTTGCTACAATTCTTGTTCTTGCAATCGCTGTTTCAGGTTTTGGCATGACAGCTTTTGCAGCATCTTATACAAAAAACATCCCGATTATTTTTGACTTCCTTGTAGATGAAATGGGACTCAATTCTGCAGCTGCTTGCGGTGTACTTGCAAATATTGAAAAAGAGTCAAGCTTCAATCCCAACCTCTACGGAGACAGCGGTTCAAGCTACGGTATCTGTCAGTGGCATAACGGCAGATTCGAGAATCTCAAATCTTTCTGCAACAAGAACGGTTATTCATGGCAGAGTCTCGAAGGTCAGCTTCAGTTCCTCAAGTATGAACTCAGCACAAACAAGACTGATACAGGCAAAATCCTCGATCGTCTTGCAAGTGTAGAAAATACAGCAGAAGGCGCATATCAGGCAGGTTATGACTGGTGCTACTACTTTGAGCGTCCGGCAAACAAAGCAAGCAAGTCAGAAGCAAGAGGTACTAACGCACAGACAAAGTACTGGCCGACATACAAGCTTGTTTACGAGCCCGGTGATATCAACGACGACGGTATGGTAAACTCAATAGATGCTCTCAAGGCTCTTGAAAGCACAGTAGGTAAGGTAACTCTTACAAAGTCTCAGAAAAGAGCAGGCGACATTGACAAGGACGGCAGCGTTACATCATACGATGCACTCATTATGATTTCAGTCGCAACAGGTAAAGTTGATATTAAAGATTATAAATAAAAATCAAGACACGAAGGGGATTTCCCTTCGTGTCTTTTAGTTTGCCTTATTCATTGCCTTATCTATTTCACCGTCGAGCATATACGGTAAAACTTCCGTAGCTTTTGTAATTGCTTTTTTCAGTTCTTCCATCTCATCCTTTTTAAATGTGGACAGCACCCAATCAGCAAGATTATAATCGGGATGAGGCTTAGCTCCTATACCGACCTTGATGCGCGGAAAGTTGTCTGAATTAAGGTGATAAATAATACTCTTGATACCGTTGTGTCCGCCGTCAGTACCTTTGCGGCGGATTCTCAATTTACCGCAGGGGAGAGATATGTCGTCAAAAATAACAATAATCTTCTCAGGCGGAATTTTGTAAAACTGTGAGATTTCTCTTACGGCCTCACCGCTGTTATTCATAAAGGTCTGTGGTTTTACAAGCAGACATCTGTGCCCTGAAATAACGGTATCACCGATAAGTGCCTTGTATTTGAGCTTTTTTACTTCTGTATTTTCTTCAACGGCAATGTGGTCAATGGTCAGAAAACCTGCATTATGACGTGTGAATTCATATTCTCTGCCGGGATTGCCGAGTCCGACAATCATAAACTCAGGTGACCCCGATGCCGAAGCTGCAAAATTCTTTTTTAAAAACATCTTGTTCTCCTATCAGAAAATTCGGGACGGCTTACCGTCCCGAAAATTTTTATTTCAGAATGTAACAGGCATATACGCTGTTGTAACACTTGACCAGTCATCAACACTGTCAAGGTCGCTGTCAACGAGTGTATAAATGATATCAACATCCATTTCGTTGAGTGCTGCGAGGATTTCTTCTTCAGTTTCGTACTTTGCTGAGTTTACAAGACCTTCGATAAGAATCGACATGCCTCTGCCGGGATTAAAGCCGTATTCACAACCGAGGTTTGTATCAATAATGATGTCCTCAGTGTTTGTTGCACGCAGAGTTCTGAAAGCAACACGTTTTGCATTTGAGTTTGCGACATATACACTGTAAGAGAACTTAACCCATTTCTCAGCATCCTCGACAATCTGTTCTGCCTTATCCTTGTCGATGCCAAGGTCTTCATTACGGGAAACAAACTTGTCTTCGTCCTCTTTATCCTTGAGTGAATCGCTGAGTGACGAACCTGCGTGAAGTTGACCTACTGCATTGTCATCGATTTCAATAACATTTGTTGCGTCAACCTCTTTACCGTTGCTGTCTGTGCTGGGATATTCAATGACAACCTGATTGTTTTCAATAACAGGCTGATTAAGTCCGCCGTCCTCTTTACTGTCCTTACAACCGTAAGCAGTCAGCAAAACACCGCCTGCAATGATTAACGAAACTGCTCTGATTAAAATGTTCTTGTTCATAAATTTACCTCTTACTTCTGCCATTTGTATGGTTTTTTCTTTATAATCCAATCTTTTTTCACTGACTGTCTTGCTCTTGCAATAGCAAGTGAATTTTCGGGTACATCTTCGGTGATGACCGAACCTGCCGCAGTGTATGCGTTTTTGCCGACGCTGACGGGTGCAACCAGATATGTGCTGCAACCGAGGAAGGCGTGGTCTTCGACCTTAGTGCGGTTCTTTTCTCTGCCATTATAGTTAACCGTTGCACATCCGCAACCGACATTGACCTCTGAACCGAAATCCGCATCACCGATATAAGTCAGGTGCGAAACGCTCGTACGGTCACCGATAGTTGCATTTTTAAACTCAACAAAGTTACCTGCCTTGACGCCTTCACCGATAACACAATCAGGTCTGATTCGTGCGAACGGACCTATATTTGCATCCTTTTTAACAGTTGACGAGTAACACTGAACATTATTGAGTGTTACATTATCTTCAATAATACTGTCTTCGACAAGGCTGTTCGGTCCGATAACGCAGTTTTCACCGATTACCGTGTTTCCCTTGATAATCGTGCCGGGAAGAATTTCCGTTTCAGCACCGATTTTTACGCTCGGGCTTATCATAACGCCGTCAGCGCAGGGGATTGAAACACCGTTGAGAAGATGCTCACGCATAACTCGTCTGCGTGCGATGTCATTGAGCTGCTGCAGCTGAATTCTGTCGTTTGCACCAAGTACAGCTTCGGGATTACCTGCCTCATATGCAACCGCGTTGAGGTTTTTGGAAAGAATAACCTCAATTGCATCCGTCAGATAATACTCAGCCTGATGTTTCTTGTCGTGCAATTCAACAATACCTTCGAGAGCTTCGAGAAGCACGGAGCAATTGAACCAATATGCACCGGAGTTGACTTCTGTAATCATCTTTTCAGCATTGTTTGCATCGACTTCTTCAACGATTTTCTTCAGGCATTTGTCTTTGTTTCGTATAATTCTGCCGTAACCTTCGGGATTGTCAATCTTTGCGGAGATGATTGTAACTGCATTTTTGTGAGACATGTGGTACTCGTATGCAGTGCTTATTGTTTTAGCGTCAATAAGCGGGGAGTCTCCGTTGAGAATGAGGATGTCGCCGGGAGAGTTAGCTTTTATGAAATCCTTTGCCTGCATAACAGCGTGACCTGTACCGAGAAGCTCGTTCTGCACGGCAATTTTAAACTTTCCACCGAGGTGATTTTCAAGTTCTTCGTGACAATGACCCGTAACAACGCAGATTTCATCAACTCCGCCTGCCTGTGCAGCGTCGGTAACCCAATCAATCATGGGTTTGAAAAGAACCTCTGCCATTACCCTCGGCTTTGACGTTTTCATACGTCTGCCGTCGCCTGCTGCAAGAATCAATGCACTTTTTTTACTCATAAACATACCTCCAATCCGGAATACTATAATATACATTTTTATTATCGCAGAAAACTGATTTAATTACAATAGCAAAATTAGGATTTTTTTACAACATTTTAAACAAAAGTTTCGTTTTGTATTTGTGTGTTTTTATGGTAAAAAGATATGGATAAAAAAATCATTCTATGCTATAATCTAGGACAAGTGTTAGTGGGTTAATTCTGCCTGCTGACAACCCAACTAAGTTATTATTATTTTGGAGGTATAAAAATGGCACACAAGTTTGTTTACCTTTTCAAAGAGGGTAACGCATCAATGCGTGAGCTCCTCGGCGGTAAGGGTGCTAACCTTGCTGAGATGACAAGTCTCGGCCTTCC
>JAZROM010000115.1:0-12312 GCA_045648745.1 Acutalibacteraceae bacterium
ACGGTGCAAGTCATCAGTGCTGTGAGGATATTGCTCTTATGCGTACAATTCCGGGTATGGTAATCATCAACCCTGCAGATGATGTTGAAGCACGTGCGGCAGTTTTTGCTGCTGCAGAGTATGAGGGTCCTGTTTACCTTCGCTTTGGCAGACTTGCAGTGCCAAGATTCAATGATCCCGATAACTATAATTTTGAAATCGGCAAGGGTATCAAAATGGCTGACGGTGACGACGTAACAATCGTTGCAACAGGTCTTATGGTTAACGAAGCTATGATTGCAAAGGATATGCTTGCTGAAGAAGGTATCTCTGCAAGAGTTATCAACATCCACACAATACAGCCTATCGACAAGGACATTATCCTTGAGGCTGCAAAGGAAACAGGCGCACTCGTTACAGCTGAAGAGCACAGCATCATCGGCGGTCTCGGTGCAGCAGTTGCAGAGGTTGTCTGCGAGGAATATCCTGTTCCCGTTGTTAAGGTCGGCGTTGAAGATAAGTTCGGCGCATCAGGTCCTGCAGTTGAAATGCTCAAGATTTATGGTCTTTGTGCTTCCAATATCGTTGAGAAGGCAAAGAAAGCAATTTCAATGAAATAATTTGTTTTTACTCCGACTGTTCCGCTTAAAAACGGAGCAGTCGGGTGGTGATTGAAATGAAAGAAAACGACGAATTCAGAGTTGAAAACAATAATGAATACGACGAAGATGCTCGGGCTGTAAATGAGTCTGAGCTTTTGCCAATTTATGAAGCAATGTATTTTTCGGGCGATATTCAGCCGATTGAGGATGTTGAAATTCCCGAATACGAAAAAAGGGTACGTTTTGATGAACGTACAGACAGCAAAAATTCAGAAGTAAAAAAGAAAACAAATCCGATTTTTTCGGCTTTAAATAAAATACCGCGTAAGCTTATCGCAGTTGTTCTTGCCATCGTTATTGCAGTCGGTGTAATATCGGGCGTCGCAGTCGGAATCAGCAACGGCAGCAAAAACGAAGTGCCGATAAAAAGCGTTTATGCGGTCAATTCAAAAATGCAGTTAATGCTTGCAGACGGTAAGGTTTATGAATTGTCAGGTGCACAGGAAACCCGTGTTTCCGATAATGCGATGATGATTTATTACAGCAAAAACACCTCGTCAAAAACAGGTAAGTTTGATTTAAGAGCAATCGACATTTCAAACAAAAAATCACTTAAGAAGTCGGGCGCACTTGTTGACAACGGCGTGGATGAGGAATGGCAGATTAATTCGGACGGCTCATTCCTTTGCTATACCAAAACTCAGTCAGGTATCCGCAGTCTTTATCTTTACAGTGCCGAGGCAGGTAAAACACAGTTGATTTCTTCGGATGTTGAAGAGGCTTTTCTTCCGTCAAAAGGTGATGTGATTTACTTCACCCGACGCATCGGTTCAGTTTATTCTTTGCACAGAATCCGTTACGGTGAAGAGCCGCACAATGTTGCAAGCGGTATAGATTATGTAAATTTCTGTGATTCGGACGACGGATTTGAACTCATTTACACCGTGCAGACAGGCAAAGAAGCAAATGTTGATGTTTTTCTTGTAAGCGGTTTCAACGATCCCGTTGAAATCTGCTCGGATGTAAACGAGGTTTACGCTAATGATTATTCTTATAAGGGCAACCTTTACTTCTTTACCAAGAATAACGCAACCGTTAACTGGCAGGATTTTATAAAAGATTCTTATTTTGAAAGCGATGTTACCTTACAGCGTCCTGTTGAGGGTGACTTTATGGTGGAAAAAGGCTTTATTTTCAAGCGTTACGTGCTTGATACCGTTGCATACAATGCGGCAAAAAGAAAGTATGAAGCAAAGTTACACCGTGACAATATCCGTGCCGAGCTTGACAAAATCGACCTCGGTCTTGCAGTCAGTGATGACTACACGTGCTATGTCTATAACGGTCTTACCACCAAAAAACTTGCTTCGGGTGTAATGTTCGATAATGTTGTGGCTTACTCCGTAACAGGTGCGCCACGAATGATTTACCGTAAGTCTGTAATCGCAGTCGACAGTAAAATCACGATGGATAAACTTATGGATATTTCCGCAGATGGTAATATCTCGGATGCAATTGATTATGTACGCGATGCAGTCGGAGACTCATACAAGCTTTCAGATGACTGTATTTATACGTGGTACGACGGCACAAAGGTGCTTGAACACACTGTTGACGGCTACGATGTCAACAAAACGGAGTTTATACTCGCTTCTGGCAGTGTGATGTATGCCCTGACGGATGGTGAACTCTATTACAATGAGATTTCGGAATCGGGCATCACGAAGGGCACTCTTGTTGATACAAACGTCAATGACTGTTCTGTTGAAGACGGATTTTTGTACTACGAAAAAGCGTCTTCACCCGACAGAATTTCACTTTACAGACATTCCGTTAATGCGTCAAAACAGCACATCTGTGACGATTTATATTCTTATTTTCCTGTGGACAGCCATTATATTTTATTACTGACCCGTCAGGAATCAGACAGTGAACTTATGGACATCGGCATTTTTGATGACGGTAAGTATACCGCAGTCGATACCGATGCCTCACTCAAAAACTTTGTTTATAACGGCAAAAATTTTGCTTATATAAAAAATATCGGCTCATCCGAAATTCACAATGCGGGTGAAATGTATATTTATACACCGGATGACGGTGTAAAGAAAATAAGTGACGATGTCACTGCGACAGTTTATGTCAACTAACGTTTAAAAGGAGGCATTACCGTGAAAGAGGATGTTTTGTTCAAACGCACTCCGTTCGGCGGTTTTGACCGTATCGAAGTAATCAGCTATATTCAGCAACTTAAAACAACACAGCAGAAATACAAGCTGATGCTCGATGAAAAGGACAATCAGATAACAAAGCTTACTGACCGTGCAGAAACTCTTGAAAGTGAGAATTCGCAACTTAAAGCTTCTGCCGATGAGTATAAAAAGGAAGTTGAAGACCTCAGAAAAGAGGTTGAAAATCTCAAAGAAGAAAACGAAAAGCTTTCTTCAGATACTGATGCAGGGGAGACTGTCAGAATGTGTGATGACCTTGTTGATACTGCGTCACAGACAGCACAGAAACTTATCAGTGCTGCAGAAGAAAAACTTGATAACGCACAGAAGACGATTGACGAGATTATAAAAGAAATCGAAAGCCGTGAAAAAGTAACTCAAAAACAGGCAAAAGACCTGCTTAAGAAACTTGCGGAGAGGTTGAAATAATGGCAGAGCATATTATTGATACTGCACAGTTGAAGGAAAAAGCTCCTCTTCTGTGTGCAGGTGACAGAGTTCTTCTTTCGGGTACCGTGTACACTTCGCGCGATGCCGCACACAAAAGACTGGTTTCACTTATCAACGAGGGCGGTGAGCTTCCGTTCAGCCTTAACGGTGCCTGTATTTATTACGCAGGTCCCACTCCTGCTCCCGACGGTCTGCCGATAGGCTCCTGCGGTCCGACTACTTCGTGCAGAATGGACCCGTTTGCCCCGTTACTGCTTGACAACGGCCTTGCGGCAATGATAGGCAAGGGCGAACGCAACGCAGAGGTATGCGAGGCGGTAAAACGAAACAAAGCCGTATATCTTTGTGCAATCGGCGGTGCAGGCGCACTTGCGGCAAAATGTGTTGAAGAATGTGAAGAAATCGCATTTTCAGACCTTGGCTGTGAATCGGTCAAAAGAATAAAAATCAAGAATTTTCCGCTTATAGTCGGTATCGATTGCCACGGCGGAACGATGTTCAAATAATTTTGGAGGTATAATCCATGAAAGGTATAATTCTTGCCGGAGGTTCAGGCACAAGACTTTATCCGTTAACAATGGTAACCAGTAAACAGCTTCTTCCTGTGTATGACAAGCCGATGATTTACTATCCCTTGTCAACGCTTATGCTTGCAGGTATCAGAGAAATCCTTATCATATCAACACCGGATGACACTCCGAAGTTTGAAAGACTTCTCGGTGACGGACATCAGTTCGGACTCAAGCTTTCCTACGCAGTGCAGGAAAGTCCCGACGGACTCGCACAGGCATTCATCATCGGTGAAGAGTTTATCGGTAAGGACAGCGTTGCTATGGTTCTCGGTGATAATATTTTCTATGGCAGCGGCTTCGGCCATATGCTCAGACAGGCTGCCAAGAATAAGAACAGAGCAACAATTTTCGGCTATTATGTTGAAAATCCTGAGCAGTTCGGCGTTGTAGAATTTGATAAGGACGGAAAACCCGTATCAATAGTTGAAAAACCTGAGGTACCGAAGTCAAACTATGCAGTTACAGGCCTCTATTTCTACGATAACAAGGTTGTTGAGTACGCAAAAAATCTTAAACCGTCAGCAAGGGGAGAGCTCGAAATTACAGATATCAACCAGATTTACCTTCAGAACGGTAATCTCGATATCAAGCTTATGGGCAGAGGCTTTGCATGGCTTGACACAGGTACGGTTGACGCATTGACAGATGCTTGTAACTTTATCAGAACAGTTGAAAAGCTTCAGGGTATCAAGATTTCCGCACCCGAAGAAATTGCATACAATTCACGCTGGATTACAAAGAAGAATCTTCTTGAATCAGCGAAAAAATACGGTAAATCTGCCTACGGTCAGCACCTTCTTAAGGTTGCAGAGGGCAAGATCATTTACTCCGAATCAGGCGAACGCCCGAGATGGGGTAAGGAAGAGATAAAATAAGAGGTAGTATTTATGAACGCAATCAGAACTCAGGTTGACGGCGCAATAATCCTTGAACCCGATGTCTTCGGTGATAACCGCGGTTGGTTTATGGAGTCTTATTCAAAAAAGAAGCTTGCCGATGTCGGCATAGATATTGATTTTGTGCAGGATAACCGTTCTTTTTCAGCAGAAAAAGGCACTTTGCGCGGACTTCACTGTCAGCTTAATCCTACTGCACAGAGTAAGCTCATCACTTGTATCAGAGGTACAATCCTTGATGTTGCAGTTGATATCAGAAAAGGTTCACCGACCTATACGAAGTGGGTCAGCGTTGAACTTTCTGAAGAAAATAAAAAATCATTCTTTATTCCTAAGGGATGTCTGCACGGCTTTGTCACACTTACGGATAATGTTGAAGTAATGTACAAGGTGGACGAGTTTTACTCACCGTCTGACGACCGAAGCATCCGCTTTGATGATCCTACACTCGGAGTAGAGTGGGGTGTCGAAAATCCGATTCTTTCGCAGAAAGATATGAATGCACCGCTTCTTAAAGACAGTGATGTTGCATTTGACTATTGATTTCAGGAGAATTTTATGAAAGTTCTTGTAACAGGTTATAACGGTCAGCTCGGTTACGATGTTGTCGGCGAATTGACCCGCAGAGGTATCGACTCTATCGGTACGGATTTGCAGGACTTTGATATCACAGACCGTGATGCTACACTTAGTTTTGTTAAAAAATACGCACCCGATGTGATTGTTCACTGCGCTGCCTACACTGCAGTTGACAGGGCAGAGGATGATATCGAAATGTGCCGTAAGGTCAATGTTGACGGCAGTGAAAACCTCGCGATTGCAGCCAAAAATCTTGGTGCTTCTATGCTTTATGTAAGTACGGATTATGTCTACGGCGGCAACGGAGATACACCATTTGAAGTTACTGACCCGACCGACCCGAAAAGTGTTTACGGCAGAACAAAACTCGAGGGCGAAAATGCAGTTAAAAAACACATTGATAAGTATTTTATTGTCCGCACATCGTGGGTTTTCGGTGTCAACGGTAACAATTTCGTACGCACGATGCTCCGTCTCGGTGCAGAACGTGACGAGCTTTCGGTTGTTTGTGACCAGATCGGCTCACCGACATATACTCCTGACCTTGCCCGTCTTATCTGCGACCTGATTGTTACAGAGAAATACGGTACATACCACGGCACTAATGAAAATTACTGCTCATGGGCAGAATTTGCCGAAGAAATAATGAAACTCGGCAACAGAAAAACAAAGATAAAGCATATTTCGTCAAGTGAATATCCTGCAAAGGCTCAGCGACCGCTCAATTCGCGTCTTTCAAAGACTTGCCTTGATAAAGCAGGAATTGACCGTCTGCCCACCTGGCAGAATGCACTTGAAAGATATATAACAGAACTTAAAGTTAAAGGAGATTTGTCGTGAAAATTTCACTTGTTGTTCCTTGCTATAACGAGGAAGAAGTTATTTACGATTTCTATAAAGAAGTGCGTAAGGTGTTCGATGGTAAGGTCGACAGTTACGAGCTTGTTTTTGTCAATGACGGAAGCAAGGATAAAACAATAGACATATTAAAAGCCATTCATAAGGTTTCGGACAATGTAAAGGTTGTCAATTTTTCGCGTAACTTTGGCAAGGAAGCTGCTATGTATGCAGGACTTCAGCAGACATGCGGAGAATACACCTGCGTTATTGATGCCGATTTACAGCAGCGTCCCGAAGTTGTACTCGAAATGATGGAGATCCTTGATAATGACCCTTCGGTTGACAGTGTAGCTGCATATCAGGAGGAGCGTAAGGAGGGTAAGGTCCTTACCTTCTTTAAAGACAGCTTCTATAAACTTATGAACACTATCTGCGAGATAGAGTTCCGCAAGGGTGCGAGTGATTTCCGACTTATGCGCCGTACTATGGTTGAAGCTGTAATCAATATGCAGGAATATCACCGATTTTCAAAGGGTATTTTCTCTTTTGTAGGCTTTAATACAAAATATATCCCGTATGAAGTCTGCGAGAGAGCGGCAGGTGAATCCAAATGGTCTTTTGCGAAGCTCTTTATATATGCCGTTGAGGGCATTGTAGGCTATACAACCGCCCCATTGAAAATTGCAACTTTTGCAGGTCTCGGACTTATGGCAGCAGCATTTTTATATATGATAATCGCTCTTATTGTCGGATCACTTACAACAGGCGTAACATCCGCCATTGCAATAATTACACTGATTCTGTTTATGAGCGGTGTTCAGCTTCTGTTTATCGGTATTATCGGTGAATATCTCGCAAGAACGTATATGCAGAGCAAAAACCGACCGATATATATTGCTAAAGAAATTCTTACCTATGAGGAAGAAGAGGAGATCTGACCCTCTTGACGGAGATTTAAATGAATATAAAACACGTCATTGAATCGGGCATTAAATTCTTTACAGACAAAAACTACCGTTTTGTGATTCTGGCAAACCAGGGGTTTTATAAGAATATGCCCGATGAAGAATATCTAAAAAAACTTTACAAAGCAAAGCTTGGCAAAGAATTAAATCTTGAAAATCCACGAACATTCAACGAAAAACTGCAGTGGCTAAAACTGTATTACAGACGCCCGGAGTTTACAATGATGGCAGATAAATATGCAGTCCGTCCTTATATTGCCGAAAAAATCGGAGAAGAGCATCTTGTTCCGCTGCTTGGCGTATGGGACAATGCCGACGACATTGATTTTGATATGCTGCCTGATCAGTTTGTTCTCAAGTGCAACCACAATTCGGGTCTCGGAATGTGCATATGCAAAGATAAATCTTCCCTTGATACCGAAAAAGCAAGAGAACAACTCAGAAAAGGTCTTGCCGAGGATTATTCAATTGTGTCTCGCGAATGGCAATACAAGGACATTCCGAGAAAGATAATTGCCGAAAAATATATGAAAGATTCCCTTCAGACTGAGAAGACGGGAATTATAAATTATAAGGTCAGCTGTTTCAACGGTGAACCTAAATACGTTTATGTTTCACGTAATACCGTGGGTAAGAAGAACGACTGCCTGTCGCTTCTTACACCCGACTGGCAGAACGCACCGTTTTACCATGGCAGGTATGAGGCGTTTGAAACTTTACCGCCTAAGCCCGTGAATTACGAAAAAATGCTTGAATATTCAAAAATACTTTCAGAAAACATACCATATGTCAGGGTTGATTTCTATGAAATTGATAGTCAACTGTATTTTTCTGAACTCACATTTATGGTAGCAAGCGGTTTTACACGCTATGAACCCGAGGGTACAGATGAACTCATCGGTTCGTGGCTGACTTTACCTGAAAAATTTATTTAAGGAGGTTGTGAAATGAGTAAGGTCAGATTTTCTGTAAATGTACCTGTTTATAATGCTGAAAAATATCTTCGCCAATGTATAGACTCGATCCTGAATCAGACATTTACTGATTTCGAGCTTCTCCTTGTTGATGACGGTTCTACCGATTCATCAGGTGTAATCTGTGACGAATATGCAGCAAAGGACGGGAGAATAAGAGTTTTTCATAATGAAAACAGAGGTTCATTTGCGACCCGTGTCTTTTCGGTTAATCACGCTGAGGGTGATTACTGTACTTTTTGTGATTCGGACGATTACTATGACTCAGGCTATTTAGCACGTGTAAACGAGCTTCTCAGTGAAGAAGAGAGTGATATCTTGCTCTTTTATCAGGTGAGTATAGTTGACGGACAAAAACAGACCGCGACTCCGATGTGGCAGAGCAGGCAGATTTTTGAGGGTGAGAACAAAAAAGAGTTCTATAAGGCAGTGATGACAAGCAATAACTTTAACAACCTCAATGTCAAAGTCATCAGAACTTCACTTTTAAAAGAAGATCCGCTTGACAGTGAAAAATATTCGTTTGTAAAAAACGGTGACGATTTTCTTCAGTCGCTTTATCCTGTTTTTAATGCAGAAAAAATCGTGTTTGTACCCGAATGCTATTACAATTACCGAATCAATCCCGAAAGCCTGACTCACAAGATTGACCCGAATATATACAGAAGCATATTTGCGGTGCGTTCTTTTGTCTGGGAAAATTATCTGAAGGGAACAGACCTTCTTGGCGAAAACACAAAAGAAGATTTTGCAAGGCGTTCCGCGCGCTCGGCCATGAATATGGTCAAGCTCATCGCGCAGAGTGAAAACCTTACCGATGAGGAAAAATTTGAGATTTTCCACAACATACAGCATCACGAATTTTACAGTGATTTTATTGAACCGAACCTTGTGAAATCAGCTCTTGAGAAAAAGTGGCTTGTTATCTACGAACTGTTTTCAAGACATAGCTATAAGCTTCTTCTTTCAACAATCAGAATGTTAACTAAAATTAAAAAATAACAGCAGGTGATAATATGAAAGCAAAAATTACTCTTGCAAAAGAATTCAGAATAGGAGAAATCGACAAGCGTATTTACGGCTCGTTTATCGAGCATCTCGGCAGAGCCGTTTACGGCGGTATCTACGAGCCGGGACATCCCACAGCTGACGAAAACGGTCTTCGTCAGGACGTTATCGATCTTGTAAGAAAGCTCAATGTACCCGTTGTACGCTATCCCGGAGGTAACTTTGTTTCCGGTTACAATTGGGAGGACGGTGTCGGACCTGTAGAAAACAGACCGAAGCGCCTTGACCTTGCGTGGGGCACAACCGAGCTTAACGAATTCGGCACAAATGAATTTATGGATTGGTGTAAAAAGGCGAACACCGAGTGTATGATGGCTGTTAACCTCGGTACACGTGGTCCTGATGAGGCTCGCAACCTTGTTGAATACTGCAACCATCCTTCAGGTACATATTGGTCAGATCTCAGACGCTCTCACGGTGTTGAGAATCCTCACAACATTAAGCTCTGGTGTCTCGGTAACGAGATGGACGGCCCTTGGCAGATGGGTGCCAAAACTGCTGTTGAATACGGCAGAACTGCACTTGAGGCATCCAAGCTTATGAAATGGACTTCACCGGAAATCGAGACAGTTCTCTGCGGTTCTTCAAGCCGTAATATGTCCACCTTCGGCAAATGGGAGGCAGAATCTCTCGAGATCGCTTACGACAGCATCGACTATGTTTCCCTTCATCAGTATTACGGAAATCACGACGGTGACACCATGAATTTCCTTGCTCTTTCAATGGAGCTTGATGATTTTATCTATTCAATCATCTGCACCTGCGACTACATCAAGGCAAGAAAACGCTCAAAGAAAACAATCAATCTTTCATTTGACGAGTGGAACGTATGGTATCACTCAAACAATGCGAAATTTGAAAAATGGAGCGTTGCACCGAAGCTTCTTGAAGATATCTATAATTTTGAAGATGCACTTCTCGTCGGCTCAATGCTTATCACGCTTCTTCGTCACTGTGACCGTGTTAAAATTGCGTGTCTTGCACAGCTTGTTAACGTAATCGCACCTATCTTTACCGAAACAGGCGGCGGTGTGTTTGAACAGACAACATACTTCCCGTTTATGCACTTTTCAAACTACGGCAGAGGCTCTGCACTTCTTCCGCTTGTTGATTGTCCGAAGTATGACAGTAAGGATTTTACAGATGTACCTTACCTTGACACAATCGCAACTTATGACGAAGAAAACGATGAAATGACAATCTTCTGCGTCAACAAGAGTATGGAAGAATCAATGGTAATCGATGTCAATCTTATGGACTTTGACGGTTACACACCCGTTGAGTTTATTTCAATGGACGGATGCCACAGATATGACGAAAACACCTTTGACGATATTAAGGTAAAACCGCACAACAATCCCGTACCGGAAGTTGACGACAAGACACTTACAGTTGAACTCAAGCCGTTCAGCTGGAATGTAATCAGATTAAAAAAATAATCAGAAGGTGATTGTATGCCGTATTTATTTGTCCATTTTAAAGAAAAAATCACCCCCGACGGTGAACAGGTATATTTCGGTATAAGTCCTGACGGTTTCAACTGGGAAAAGGTCAACGACGGCAACCCGATTCTTACAAGCACAAAGAGTGAAAAGGGTTGTCGTGATATTGAAATTGTCCGACTTCACACGGGTGGATTCGTAATAATCACAACCGACCTGTGTATTGCATACCGTATGGATGAAAACTACAATGTCGACTGGAAAAAGGTCAATTCTTCGGGCAGTAAAAAACTGTGTATGTGGAGGACGGACGACCTTGTGAATTTCTCTGAGCAGGAGTTCATTTACTTCGGCAGAGATGATTTTGGCTGTCTGTGGGCTCCCGAGATTTTCTTCGATGAGATAAACGAGGAATATCTCATTCACTGGGGCTCTACCGTGGCAGAAGACAACTTCACACATATGTCGATTTACTGCAGCACGACAAAGGATTTCAGAACATTCACAGAGCCGAAGCTCTATTTCACAAAGGATAACGAAATCCTCGATTCCCACATCACAAAGGTGGGGGATACATATCATCTTTTCTATAAGAACTCATCACATCCGCCGATGAATATGCACGCAACATCAAAAAGTCTTTACGGTCCGTTTGAACACGACAAGACTTTTGAAGAATATATGGATAAAGAAATCAAAAATCCGGGCTCATACGAAGGTCCTACCACATACACCTTGCCTGACGGCAGATGGTGTATGATGCTCGACTTCTTCGGTTGTGAGAAAGAAAAAATGGGTTATGTTCCGTTCGTGTCATCGAAACCGGGCGATGCGAATTTCGAGCGTGCAACTGAAGGCTTCTCTTTCCCTTACGGCTTCAAGCACGGTAAGGTTATTGAGATAACACAGGAGGAATACGAGAGATTAAAATCAAAATAACTCTTGTTTTTAATTTCTTTGTTGATATTATAACGCTGTAAGTTTTTGTAGGAGGTTTTTATGAGAAAGCCAATAGCAATTATTATGAGTTTAATTATGTTCCTGCTCGGAACGTTCTGGGCAGCACCGGCAACATTTGCAACACCTGACGGTGCCGACATTCCCGTAATCCACATTATGGGTACGGGTCAGGATATTTACCGTATCGATGAAAACGGAAACGAGAAAAAGGTTTTCCCGATTGAATTTCCCGACGGATACATCGAAGAAAAAGCAAATATTATTCTTCCTGTTTTTGCTGAAGCCTTCTTCACACAGGAATGGGATGAATTCTGCGATGTCCTTTACGAATGTGTTTCTCCGATTCTCAGCGGTTTTGCTCTTGAGCCCGATGGTACAACGGGCGGCAAATCATACATCAAGTGGGGATGGACCCGTGAATCATTAAGGGATAACAAAAATCATAACGGTCAGTACGGTGTAACAAGCTATTTCTTCACTCACGACTGGCGTTTGTCTCCCTACGATATTGCAGACACGCTTCATCAGTATATTGAGGATGTAAAATATGTAACCGGTGCAGAGTCTGTCGCACTTTACGGCAGATGCTTCGGCTCAAATATTATTGCTGCTTATATGGAAAAGTATGACGGTGAATATGTTACAGACTACATTTCATACGCAAGTGCTCTCAACGGTGCCGAGTTCTGTTCTAAGGCTTTCTGCGGTGATCTTTATATCGATGCAGACGGTGTTGAAAGATTTGTATATGACC
>JAZROM010000116.1:0-51103 GCA_045648745.1 Acutalibacteraceae bacterium
TTTGAGCTTCCTAAGCCCATTGACGCCTTTTCTCATGCAGAGATGAAGGAATTCGTTGAAGAGCACAACATTCCCTGTCCTACCTGTAAAAAACACAACTTTACCGATATCAGACAGTTCAACCTTATGTTTAAGACCTTCCAGGGTGTTACTGAGGATGCAAAGAACACCGTTTATCTGCGTCCTGAAACCGCTCAGGGTATCTTTACCAACTTTGTAAACGTTCAGAGAACCGCAACAAAGGAGATGCCTTTCGGTATTGCACAGATCGGTAAATCCTTCCGTAACGAAATCACCCCCGGTAACTTTACTTTCCGTACCCGTGAATTCGAACAGATGGAACTTGAGTTCTTCTGCAAGCCTGGTACAGAGCTTGACTGGTTCGCATACTGGAAAGATTATTGTCACAAGTGGCTTCTTTCACTCGGCATCAAGGACGAAAACCTTCGTCTTCGTGACCACGAGCAGGAAGAGCTTTCACACTACTCAAACGCAACAACAGACTTTGAGTTCCTCTTCCCCTTCGGTTGGGGCGAACTCTGGGGCGTTGCTTCAAGAACAGACTTCGACCTTACACAGCACCAGAACACATCAGGTAAGGGTCTTGAGTACTTCGATCAGACAACTAACGAGAAGTACCTTCCCTATGTTATCGAGCCGTCACTCGGTGCTGACCGTGTAACACTCGCATTCCTTTGCGATGCTTACGACGAAGAAGTTGTTGACGCAGAAAAGGGCGACACAAGAGTTGTTCTCCGTTTCCACCCTGCTCTCGCTCCTATCAAGGCTGCAGTTCTTCCTCTTTCAAAGAAGCTCAATGAGCAGGCTGAAGAAGTTTACGCAATGCTTTCAAAGAGATTTATGGTTGAGTTTGATGATGCAGGTTCAATCGGTAAGCGTTACCGCCGTCAGGACGAAATCGGTACACCGTTCTGTATCACATACGACTTTGATTCTGTTGAAGACGGTTGTGTAACAATCCGTGACCGCGACACAATGGCTCAGGAGCGTATTGCTATCGACAAGCTTTGTGAATATATTCAGGAAAAAATCACATTTTAATTAGTACAAAGAAAACAGAAATATAAAGAAAGGCAAACAGTTATGAATCAGATTAAATTTACAGAAACCGTACTTCGTGACGCACAGCAGTCACTTATCGCAACAAGAATGTCCTTTGAAGACTTCGAGCCCGTTCTTGCTGAACTCGACAAGGCAGGCTACTACTCACTCGAGTGCTGGGGCGGTGCAACTTTCGACTCATGCCTTCGTTACCTTAACGAAGATCCGTGGGAGAGACTCCGCAAGATCCGTAAGGCTTGCCCGAACACAAAGCTTCAGATGCTTCTTCGTGGTCAGAATCTTCTGGGTTACAAGCACTATCCCGATGACGTTGTAAGAAAGTTCGTTCAGAAGAGTGTTGAAAACGGCATCGACATCATCAGAATTTTCGACGCACTCAACGATATCCGTAACATCGAAGTTGCTGTTAAAGAAACTATCCGTTGCGGTGCTCATGCATCAGGTACAATCTGCTACACATTAAGCCCCGTACACGACATCGATTCGTACATCAAGCTTGCTAAAGATATGGAGGCTATGGGTGTTCACTCAATCTGTATCAAGGATATGGCAGGTATCATCAGCCCCAAAGAAGCTTATGACCTTATCAAGGCTCTCAAGGCTAATACAAAGCTCCCCATCATTCTTCACACACACTCAACAACAGGTCTTGCTTCAATGACACTTCAGAAGGCTGCTGAAGCAGGTGTTGACGTTATCGACACAGCTATCTCCTGCATGTCAGGCGGTACATCTCAGGCTGCAACTGAAACAATGAACTATGTTCTTACACAGGACGGCTTTGAGACAGGTCTTGACACTAAGGTTCTCAAGAACATTAACGATTTCTTTAAGCCTGTTCGTGCAAAGGCACTTGAGTCAGGTCTCCTCAACCCTGTTGTTCTTGCAACAGATACTGACGCTCTCGGCTATCAGGTTCCCGGCGGTATGCTTTCAAACCTTGTTGCTCAGCTCACTGCTCAGAACAAGATGGATAAGTTTGAAGAAGTTCTTCAGGAAGTTCCGAAAGTACGTGCTGACCTTGGTTATCCGCCGCTCGTTACTCCGATGAGCCAGATGGTTGGTGTACAGGCTACACAGAACGTTCTTCTCGGTAAGTATAAGAATGTTTCTAAGGAAGTTAAGAACTATGTACGCGGTGAGTACGGTAAGGCTCCCGGCGCAATCGACAAGGATCTTATCACTAAGGTTCTCGGCGACGAAAAGCCCATTGAAGGCAGATTTGCTGATACTCTTTCTGACGGTTTTGAGGCTGCAAAGACTGAAATCGGTGCTAAGGCAAAGAGTGAAGAAGATGTACTTTCATACATCGCTTTCCCTGCACAGGCAGAAGCTTTCTTCGACAAGCGCGACGAGCTTGAAAGAAACACATTCAGATACACTATCAGAGAAGTATAAGGAGGCAGAAAAATGGATTTTACTGCATTGACACAGCCTCCGATTCCTGCGATTGTTGTTGCAGGTTTTCTGGTTGCATTTATTCTTTATGTTTATATTGCCAAGGCAATCAGCAGCAAAAAGGCTGTTGAAGAACCGAAAAAGGCTGCACCTGCCACTCCGGCAGCAGCTCCTGCTGCACCGATAAACGCTCCCGGCACATCTTCAGGTGACCTTGAGCTTGTCGGCGTAGACGAGAAAACAGCAGCAGTTATCATGGCAATCGTATCAGACAAAAGCGGTATTCCGCTTAACAGACTTCAGTTTACATCAATCACTCTGATGGAGGATAAATAAAATGAAATACGTAGTTACATTAAACGAAAAAAATTATGAAGTAGAAGTAAATGAGACAGAAGCAATTGTTACAAATGTTTCTGACGCAGTTTATGCACCCGCACCCGTAGCAGCTCCTGCTCCTGCAGCAGCTCCCGCGCCCGAAGCTGCACCTGCACCGCAGGCAGTTTCAGCAAGCGGCACACAGATTGTTGCTCCGATGCCCGGCTCTATCATCAACATCAACGTTTCTGCAGGTCAGGCTGTTAAAGCAGGCGATGTTCTCATCGTACTCGAAGCTATGAAGATGGAAAACGACATCACAGCTCCCTGCGACGGTGTTGTTAAGCAGATCGTTACATCAAAGGGCGCAACAGTTAACACAGACGACGTTCTTCTTGTTATCTGAGTCGGAGGTATAAAAAATGGGTGTTTTACTTGAAAATTTCTCCACCGTTACCTTTTCACAGGTAGCGATGTGGATTATCGGTGCAGTTCTCATCTTCCTTGCTATCAAAAAGGAAATGGAACCGTCACTCCTTCTCCCGATGGGATTCGGCGCAATCCTCATCAACCTTCCTAATTCAGGCGCACAGCACATTATTGATGTTATGTTCCGTGTAGGTATCGACAATGAGTTCGGTGAGCTTATGCCGCTTATCCTCTTCATCGGTATCGGTGCGATGATCGACTTCACACCGCTTCTTACAAACCCGAAGCTTATGCTTTTCGGTGCAGCGGCACAGTTTGGTATCTTCTTTACACTCTGTCTTGCTTCACTTCTCGGTTTCGACATCAAGGATGCTGCTTCAATCGGTATCATCGGTGCCGCTGACGGCCCGACAGCTATTGCAGTTTCTATGGAGCTCGGTTCAAAGTACATCGGTGCTATCATGGTTGCCGCTTACTCTTACATGGCTCTTGTTCCCCTTGTTCAGCCGCCTATTATCAAGCTTTGCACAACAAAGAAAGAGCGTCTTATCCGTATGGACAACACAGCAGGTAAGACTCCCTCAAAGCTTACAAAGATTCTCTTCCCCATTGTTGTTACAATTAACGTAGGTCTTGTTGCTCCTGATGCAGTTGCACTTATCGGTTTCCTTATGTTCGGTAACCTTATCCGTGAGTGCGGTGTTCTTAACTCACTTTCAGAAACTGCACAGAAGGTTCTTGCAAACCTTGTTACAATCTTCCTTGGTATCACAATCGCAGCCCGTATGCGTGCTGAAGAATTCCTTACCGTTGATACACTTATCATCATCGGTCTCGGTATCTTCGCTTTCATCTTCGATACATTTGCAGGTGTTATGCTTGCAAAGTTTATGAACCTCTTCTCAAAGAAGAAGATCAACCCGATGATCGGTGCTGCAGGTATTTCCGCTTTCCCGATGTCTGCTCGTGTTGTTCACAAGCTCGGTCTTGAGGAAGACAACCAGAACTTCCTGCTTATGCACTCAATCGGTGTTAACGTTTCAGGACAGATTGCTTCTGTTATCGCAGGCGGTCTTATCCTTACATTCTTCAGATAATCGGGAGGTAGAAAGATATGTTTACAATTGACGTTCAGGCTTTCTTAAACGCTCTTCCTTACATGGGTAAGGGTATGCTCGGTATCTTCGTTGTTACAGCTGTTATCGTTCTTGTTGTTAACGCACTTAACAACATCCCCGAGAAGAAAGACAAAAAGAATAAAGACTAATTTATCGGCAGCCTGTTTTTACAGCGTGGAAACAGGCTGCCTTTTTTTAAGGAGATTTGCAGTATGAATATTACTCCTCAGTTGCTTGGTATTTTTACCGACATTTATGGCTCTTATGACGCTATGAATCTTCCGAGGGCTCTTCTGATTGCTCTTGTAGGTTTCATTACGGTTATGGTTGTTCTTGCTTGTATCGCTCTTTTCATCAAGTTGATTGCATTTGTTTTTGCAGTAATTGAAAAGAAAAACGAGAGAAAAGTTTCTACAATCATTACACCGATTGAGCATAAGGCTCCGACAGGCTCTCCCCTTCCTGAAACTGAGTCGCAGGGTGAACTTGAACTTATCGGTGTTGATGAACCGACAGCAGCAATGCTTATGGCTCTTGTAAGCTACAAGACAAACATTCCGCTTAACAGACTTGCTTTCAGGTCAATTAAACTTGTGGAGGATGAATGAAATGAAATACGAAGTAATGTTGAATAACAAAAAATATGAAATCGAAGTTGACGAGTGCTCAGTTGCACTTACAGGCGTGAGCGAGGTTTCTGTACCTGTTGCAAGTGCACCCGCAGCTCCTGCTCAGGCAGCAGCTCCTGCACCCGTTGCTCCTACAGCTTCTGCTTCAGGCACAAGCGTTGTTTCACCGATGCCCGGTACAATCCTTGCAGTTAATGTTACAAACGGACAGACTGTACGTGCAGGTGAAGTGCTTCTGATTCTTGAAGCTATGAAAATGGAAAACGACATTGTTGCTCCCTGCGACGGTATCGTAAAACAGGTATTGGTTACAAAAGGCACCACAGTTGAGACCGACCAGGTTCTTGCTATAATCTGACGGAGGACTAAACTATGGAATTAATTACTAACCTGCTTGCAGGTTTATGGGAATCATCAGGTTTTGCTCTTCTTACATGGCAGAATCTTGTGATGATCGGTGTTGCAGTCGTGTTCCTTTTCCTTGCGATTGCAAAGAAATTTGAACCGTTGTTGCTTGTACCGATTGCATTCGGTATCCTTCTTGCAAACCTTCCCGGTTCAGGTATTATGGATGATGTTACATTGTCTCAGGCTTTCGGCGGTGACGGTTCACTTGCAGGCGGCGGACATTGGTACGATTCGGGTGTTTTGCGTATCCTTTACGCAGGTGTTAAGTCAAGTATCTTCCCCTGCCTTATCTTCCTCGGTGTTGGTGCGATGACAGACTTCGGTCCACTTCTTTCAAACCCCGTCAGCCTTCTTCTCGGTGCAGCTGCCCAGCTCGGTATTTATGTTGCGTTTATTATCGCAATTCTTCTCGGTTTCACACCGCAGGAGGCTGCATCAATCTCTATCATCGGCGGTGCTGACGGCCCGACAGCTATCTGGCTGACAGGTAAGCTCGCATCTCATCTTCTTGCTCCGATTGCTCTTGCAGCATACTCATATATGGCGCTTATCCCGCTTATTCAGCCGCCCATTATGAAGATTCTTACAACAAAAAAAGAGCGTGAAGTCAAGATGACTCAGCTCCGTAAGGTTTCAAAGACAGAGAAGATTGTTTTCCCCGTTATTGTGCTTGTTCTTATTGCACTTATTCTTCCGTCAGTTGTACCGCTTCTCGGTATGCTTATGCTCGGTAACCTCTTCCGTGAGTGCGGTGTTGTTGAAAGACTTTCCGACACGGCACAGAACGCGATGAACAACATCGTCGTTATCCTTCTCGGTGTTACTGTCGGTGCTACGGCAAACGGCGCAAGCTTCCTTAAACTCCAGACACTCGGCATTGTTGCACTTGGTCTTACAGCATTCGTATTCTCAACAATCGGCGGTGTGCTTCTCGGTAAAGTGCTTTATGTTGTTACAAAGGGTAAGATCAATCCCCTTATCGGTGCTGCAGGTGTTTCTGCTGTTCCGATGGCTGCACGTGTTGCACAGAATGAGGGTAGAAAGTATAACCCGACAAACTTCCTTCTTATGCACGCTATGGGACCGAATGTTGCAGGTGTTATCGGCTCGGCTGTTGCCGCAGGCTTCCTGCTTCTTATGTTCCAGAACTAAATATATATAAGTAATCCCCTGAAAAGTTTTGTCCTTTTCAGGGAATTGTTTTATATTGAATTATCCTAACAAAAAATCTGAAACAAGCATTACGCAGAAACCAACCAGGAGAGCGTAGGTTGCACCTCGTTCTGAGCCGTGCGAGTGGGTTTCGGGTATCATTTCGTCGCTGATGACATAGAGCATTGTACCGCCTGCAAATGCGAGCGCAAAGGGCAGTACGGCCGACGCTACGCTGACTGCAAAATATCCGAGTAATGTACCGACAACCTCGATAAGTCCCGTTATCATGGCACAGACAAAGGTTTTTCGCGGTGTTATACCTGCCGCCAGCATAGGACCGATAATAACCATACCTTCAGGGATGTTCTGCAACGCGATACCGCCTGCTATAAGCAATGCTTCGTTTGTGTTTCCCGAACCGAATCCGACACCTGCCGCAATTCCTTCGGGCAGGTTGTGAATGGCAATTGCCATAACAAACAGGAGAACTTTGCTCAGTTTTTCGTTATTGCTGTGTTCCTCACTATCAGCACCTACCATTTTGTGCATATGCGGAACAAGCTTATCAATAAAATTGAGACACGCAGCACCTGCGAAAATACCGAGCACAGTAACTACGATACCAAACTTTCCGCCATAATCAAGTGATGGTAGTATAAGTCCGATAACAGCTGCCGCGAGCATAACACCTGCCGCAAAAGAAAGAACAATGTCACTGAATTTATGAGAAATATTTTTAAAGATAAAACCGATTATCGCACCGATTATCGTTGCACCGCCGACACCGAGTGCCGTCAAAAGTACCATTTGCATAAAGGATGCCTCCTTTCAGAATTATGCTATAGTCAGTATATGTATATTATAGCATTAAGTAAACATAAAGTAAACAAACAGGAATGAATATTGACTTTGCTAATCAACGGAATTATAATTGTTGCAATATCTGTAAAGGAGAAAATTAATGAATACATTTGATAATCTTTTCAGCAGAAAATCTGTCAGAACATACAACGGCAAAAGCATAAACGAAGATGAACTCAAGCTTATCATCAAAGCTGCTTACGCGTCACCTGTAGGCAGAGCGCGCTTTGATACACTCAACATCACCGTTATCAGTAACCGTGACTATCTGAACAAGTGGGAGGATTACTGCGAAAAAATGACCGAGCACAGACCTTTTTACGGTGCATCTACGGTAATTCTCGTTTCATCCCTTATTCCCGAAACAGACCTTAACAGTGTTAACGTCAACTTCTCTAACGCAGCCATTCTTGTTCAGAACATGGCGATTGCCGCAACTGAGCTCAACATAGGTTCCTGTCACATCTGGGGTGCTGTAAGACAGCTCAACGAAAACGATGAGCTTCTCAACGAGCTTAATCTTCCCGAGGGTATGATTCCCTGCTGTGCAATAACCCTCGGTTATACGGACGAAAAATATGAATTACGTGATATCCCTGAAAATAAAATCAGTACCAATTTCATTAAATAAAAAGCAATCCTTGAATCTGAACGGATTCAAGGACTTTTTATTTGTATAAAGCAAAAAGCCCGTTGACCGAAGCCAACGAGCTTTGATTGTAAGATAAAACCCATTCGGGATAGATTATCTCTTTGAGAACTGAGGTGCACGACGTGCGCCCTTGAGACCGTACTTCTTTCTTTCCTTCATTCTCGGGTCACGAGTGAGGAAGCCTGCCTTCTTGAGTGCCGGGCGGAGAGCCTCGTCATACTGAAGAAGAGCTCTTGAAAGACCGTGACGGATAGCACCAGCCTGACCTGTTACGCCACCACCGTTTACACGGCATACGATGTCGAACTTTTCAGTTGTGCCTGTCAACTCGAGAGGCTGACGAACGATGAGCTTAAGTGTTTCAAGACCGAAATAATCGTCGATATCTCTGTCATTGATTGTAACCTTACCTGTACCTGCGTATACACGAACACGTGCTACAGACTTCTTTCTACGGCCTGTGCCATAGAAATACGGAATTGAATCGTACATTATATTTGCCTCCCTTCATTAAAATGCCCACTCTTCAGGCTTCTGTGCTGCATGCTTGTGCTCTGCACCAGCATATACACGAAGTCTTGTAAGAGCTTCACGGCCGATTGTTGTGTCAGGAATCATACCCTTGATAGCCTTTTCCATTGCGAAAGCCGGCTTTGTACGCATAAGTGTGCTGTACTTAACTTCCTTCATGTGGCCAACGTAGCCTGTGTGATGGAAATACTTCTTCTGATCAAGCTTGTTACCTGTAAGAACAACCTTCTCAGCGTTGATAACGATTACATGGTCGCCGCAATCTGTGTGCGGTGCGAATGTGGGCTTATGCTTACCGCGAAGGAGTGTTGCTGCTTCAGTTGCTACGCGACCGAGCGGCTTGCCTGCTGCGTCAAGCACATACCACTTACGAACGATGTCGTTCGCCTTAGGCATATAAGTTGACATAAACTTACCTCCAAATAATTTTTAATGCTCGCATAGTTTAACATACCGCCTTTAAGATGTCAATACCTTTTTCGGTAATTTTTTAATTTAACTTTTACAAGCTCGTTTTTTCTTCGTTTTTCTCGTTTTTTCAGGGCAAATGCTCTTTTTTAAAATATAAAAAATTTTTATATTGTTTTTGTAAATAATAACAAATTTCTTTTTTTACGGCAGATTATAACCTTTTACGGGTATAGACTGCCGTTTTTTGCTTTTAGGTTGGAGAGATTATCTCCGGACAAAGCGATGAAAGGAAGCATACAATGGCACTTAAAGAAAAGGAAAAACTGTTCTGTTCCTACTATTCGGAGCTGCGTAATGCACGTAGTGCCGCCGCAAAGGCAGGATACGGAATACTTACGCACCGCAGTGCGGTCAAGCTCCTTGCCCGTGAAGAAATACGCAAGGAAATTGAACGCATTGACCGTACCCGACTGGTTAGTATTGAAGAGGTTATCTCAGGATACCGTCAGCTGGCTTTCGGGTCGGTCGCAGATGTACTCAGACTTGTTTACGCCGAAGAAAGTCCTGATAAATTTGAAATGGAGGGACTTGAGCTTTTTAACGTAAGTGAAATCAAACGTCCGAAAGGCGGAGGAATAGAGATCAAGTTCTTTGACCGCATCAAGGCTCTTGAACACCTTGAAGCTTTGTGCGACTCAGGCAAAGACGATGACTCTGCCCTGCCGTTTTATATGGCGCTTGAAAAGAGTGCATCTGCTTTAAGGAGTTGTGACGATGAGTAATGCACTCGATAGTTTTTCCGAATTTTCACCAAAGCAGCTTGACGTGCTGACGTGGTGGTGCAGAAATTCAGACAAGCACCGCTACGATGCAATCATCTGTGACGGTGCAGTCCGTTCAGGGAAAACCGTGTGTATGTCCCTTTCATTTGTCGCGTGGAGCTTCTATGATTTCAACGAAACCTCGTTTGCAATCTGCGGTAAAACAATAGCATCACTTAAACGCAACGTAATCACACCGTTGACACCCATTTTAACCTCCCTTGGCTTCGGGTTGAAAATGAGGGCTTCGCAGAATTTTATGGAAATCACGTATAAAGACAAAACAAATCGCTTTTACCTTTTTGGCGGTAAGGATGAGGGGTCGGCTTCGCTGATTCAGGGTATGACTCTGGGCGGAGTTCTGCTTGACGAAGTTGCTCTTATGCCGCGCTCGTTTGTGGAACAGGCTATTGCCCGTTGTTCGCTTGAACGCTCAAAAATGTGGTTCAACTGTAACCCCGAACACCCGATGCACTGGTTTTATCGCGAATGGATAAAAAAGGCTGACAGTAAAAACTGCCTTTATCTGCACTTTACCATGCGCGATAATCCTGCGCTGACAGACGCAATCATACGACGATATGAAAGCCTTTATTCGGGTGCGTTTTACAAGCGTTTCATTGAAGGCAAGTGGGTTGCTGCGCAAGGCACGGTATATCCGATGTTTTCGCAGGAAATCCACGTCCGCAAGCCTCCCGATATTGCTCTTATTGAGCGTTTTTACATCTCGTGTGACTACGGTACGGTTAACCCCTGCTCCTTCGGGGTGTGGGGAGAATATGCCGGTAAGTGGTACAGAATCCGTGAATACTATTATAATTCACGCTCGGAGGGTGAACAACGCACTGATATGGAGCATTATGCCGAGCTTGAAAAACTTGCGGGAGAAATTGAACCCGAGGCGGTCATTGTTGACCCGTCAGCCGCCAGCTTTATCCAATGTATCCGTCGGAAAGGTCGTTTTACGGTTATACCCGCAAAGAACGATGTTCTTGACGGTATCCGTCAGGTGTCCGACGCACTCAAGCAGGAGCTTATTTATTTTTCTCCCGAATGTGAGGACACACTGCGTGAATTTTCACTTTACAAGTGGGACGAAAAAGCAGTACGAGATGCACCGCGCAAGGAAAATGACCATGCCATGGACGACCTGAGGTATTTCGTCACTACGGCGCTAAACGCACCTGACAACGACTTTTTCGTAATGAGTGTATCGCGTTAGTCGGTACACTCTCCCATCGACAACAGGAAAGGAGAGTCTGAGTGGGAATTTTTAAAAAATTATCCTCTGCAAAAACAGCTGTAACTGCTCCGCAGACTTACAGACACAATCCTTTCGACCGACTTGACAGTTATATGCCTCTTTCGGCTCCACAGAATGCTCTTTATAAGGAATTGCGTGAAGCTGTACCCGTGCTTGATGCGGCAATTCACAAGATTGTACATCTTACGGGCGGTTTCAGCATCGAATGCGGTCACGAACCCAACACTCAAAGACTTAATTCATTCTTAAAAAGAGTTAACGTGGGCGGAAATCAGCAGGGCATTGAGTCTTTTATTTCAACCTATCTTGAACAGCTTCTCACCTTCGGCACTGCCGTGGGGGAAATCGTGACAGACGCGCACGGCAGGTTTGCCGCACTTTATAACGCTGACCTTGATGACATTGAACTCAAGCGAGGCAAAGACGGATTTTCGACTGAGATCTTCGTCAGAAACATTCACGAAACAGTCAGAGTCCCCTACCCTGACCTTGTTATGCTTTCCGTACTTAATCCCGATGCGGGTGCTTTGGGCGGAAACTCGCTGATGAAGGGTCTGCCGTTCGTAAGCAACATTCTTATGAAAATCTACAACACAATCGGTATCAACTGGGAGCGTGTAGGTAATGTGCGTTTTGCAGTTACATACAAGCCGCAGAACGATGTTATGGACCGTGCTTATGCCCGTGACAGGGCACAGCAGGTTGCCCGTGAGTGGAGCGAAGCAATGCAATCAGGCAAACAGGTGCGCGACTTCGTTGCTGTGGGTGATGTCAGCATCAAGGCAATCGGTGCCGACAATCAGATACTTGACAGTGAAGTGCCCGTCCGACAGATGCTTGAACAGATCGTGGCTAAAACAGGTATTCCCCCGTTTATGCTTGGTCTGAGCTGGTCTTCGACTGAAAGAATGTCGTCTCAACAGGCAGATGTGCTTACAAGCGAACTTGAAGCTTACAGAAGAATTCTTGAACCTGTGATTGAAAAAATCTGCCGTTTCTGGCTCAGATCCAACGGTGTTCAGGACAGTGTCGCTGTTATATGGAATGATATCACTCTTCAGGATGAAGTTGAACTTGCAAAGGCTGCTCTTTACAGAGCTCAGAGTAAAAGGATCGAACAGGAGTTGATTGACAATGAATAAAGAATTTAAAGCCAATGTTTCCCCCTGTACGGTCACGGAAGAGGAGTTAGTTCTCATCAATAAACTGACCGTCAAGGAGTTGAAAGCAGAGGAAGTTTTCACTTTTAAAGTTATCCTTTGTGATAACGAGGTTGACCGCGACTGTGAGCGCTTCGATATTGCGGCGCTTGAAAAACTGGCAGAGCTGTTTGTGGGCGTAACAGGAATTTTCGACCACAATCCCTGCGGCGGCAACCAGACTGCAAGAATTTTTGACGCTGAATGCGAAAAATCGGCAGACAAAGTCACATCCTGCGGTGACAACTATGTCTGCGTTAAGGCAAAGGCATATATGCCGCGCACAGGCAAGAATGCCGACCTTATTGCAGAAATTGAAGCAGGAATCAAAAAAGAAGTAAGTGTCAGCTGTGCCGTCAGCAGTTTCACCTGCTCGGTTTGCGGCGGTGATATGCGTCACGGCACCTGCGGTCATATCCGCGGAGAGATTTACGGCAACAGGAAATGCCATTGTATCCTCTCGGATATCACTGACGCTTATGAATGGTCCTTTGTGGCTATCCCTGCGCAGGTAAATGCAGGTGTTACAAAGGGCTTTGAAAAAGAATATGAAAGCACCGACAATCTGATCAGAACCGTCAGGGACGGCAGATGTGTCAAGTTCACAAGCGAACAGGCAAAGGAGCTTTGCAGTTACATCACCCGTCTTGAAAAAGAGGCGGAAGACGGAAGACTTTTCCGTAAAACGCTTACGGATGATACTGTTAAGTTTGCACTTATTGCCGTGCCCGAGCTTGACGCAGATACAATCAGAAACTTGTGCTATTCTGCAGAGACAGCAGAGCTTATTAACATAAAAAATGCCTTCAGAAACAAGGCAAGTGAGTTTATACCACTTGCGCCTCAGCTCAAGGCAAAGAAAGAAAAAACACAGACAAATAACAATGAATTTAAATTTTAAGGAGGACTTAAAATGAGTTTTGATAATATCAGACTTGAAAAGGGTATGTACGGCACAGGCCGTTCATTCACACAGACACTCGAGGCGCTCGACCCTTCAGAAAATTACAAGGGTACTGAGCTTGACGGTCTTGACGCTTACGAAAGACAGCTCAAGCGTTTCAATATCAAGCCGACAGGTGCAGACAGCTCCGTTCTGGGCAAGTTTTTCCAGACAAGTGACGCTGCCGTTCTTTTCCCCGAATATGTTTCACGTGCAGTCCGTTACGGTATGGACGAAGCAAGCTTTTTGCCCGACATCGTAGCAACTGTCACAAACATTGACTCAATGGACTACCGTGTAATGGACCTTGATATGACAAAGGACAACGCAACAATGAATGTCGTTTCCGAGGGTGAGGTTCTTGCAAATGCAGACTTCACTGTCAGTGACAGAGCAATCCGCCTCAAGAAGCGCGGCAGAATGATTACAACATCTTACGATGTGCTTCGTTTCCAGCGTCTTGACATTGTATCAATCGCACTCAAGCGTATCGGTGCTTACCTTGCACAGAGTCTTATGGCAGATGCAGTTGACGTTCTTATTAACGGTGACGGCGGTAACAATGCCGCAGCAAAGCATTTGCTTTCTGACTCCACATATACTTATTCTAATCTTATCGACTTCTGGTCAGAATTCTCTCCGTATGAGCTCAACACTATCCTTGCTTCACCGACTGTTACAGGCTATCTTCTTAAGATGGATGAGTTCAGAGATGCCGCTGCAGGTCTCAATTTCCACGGTACAGGCAAGCTCATCACTCCGTTCGGTGCTAACCTTATCAAGACAAGCCACATCACAAGTCCCGATACAATGATCGGTCTTGATAAGAACTGTGCACTTGAGATGGTCAAGGTCGGCGACATCGAAACAGATTACGGCAAGCTCGTTGACAGACAGCTTGAGCAGATTGCCATTACTGCCATTACAGGCTTTGCAAAAATTATTCCCGACAGTGTCAAGATTACTTCAGCCGAGGGCTTCATGACAGGCGATACAGGCAACGGCGAAGTAATTCCGAGTGAATAATTATGACGGCCTGGGAAGTTAAAGACAGTCTTTCTCAGCTGACCGGTTGGGAATCTTCTGAGGAAGAGAATATACTCAGCCTGTGCAAAACCTGTCTTAAGGAAATTGAAGCGATGCTTAAACCCGATGCTGACCGCACGGACATCCGTATTGCCGCCGTTGCCGCGGCACTCGCTTACTATAAGCTTTCGCTCAAAAGAAGCTTCAGTACTGACGCAGAAGAAATTACAAACTTCAAAGCAGGTGACGTAAGCATCACACAGTCAAAGGCTGATACATCACGTCTTACCGATAAGGCTGAAGCACATTACCGCAAGGCCCTCGAAAGTATTCTTCCGCTTTGCAGAGACAACGGTTTTGCATTTGAAAATATACTCATCAAGGTGAAAATATGACTCTGACATCTATGTTTGACAAATTCGGTCAGGAAGTAACCTTTAAAGGTAATGACGGATGGAGCACGCCGATTTTCGGCGGCTTCATCCAACCGTTGAGATACAAAAACAAAATGTACTTGAACGGTGTTAATACCGTTATCGGTTTTAACAGTCAGGGACATTACCTTTATATCGGCCCTCCTGACCACGATATAAGTAAGCTTAACGCTGAACAGTGGATTGAGTCCAACGGGCAGAAATTCACCGTTGACAGAAGTGAAAAAGTTTATTTTAAAAATGATGTGATTTACATCTGGGCAATCATAAGAGAAATTGTGGAGGTAGACTGATGGACAGTATTGTTTCTTTGCCGCAAAAAATTGTTGACTGGCTGAGCGAACAGGAAGATATGTATGACATTAAATTCTTCGTGGAATATCCTCCCGTAAACAAAGCCGTTCCTCTTCGCAGAAGTATTGTTGCCGTCGGAATTGAAAATATCGAAATAGTTGACAAGTTTGTAGCTAACGACGACGGTGTGCTTGAACGACAGGAATACTGCCGACTTGCAAAAATCAAAGCAAACCTGAGCATCTGTGTCCCCTTTTCTATGGGAGGTCAGACCTGTCACGATATTTTTACAAGGATTGCAAACGCACTTACATTCCGCACAAACCTCAACATTGCAGAATCGGGTTGTGTTGAGATCAAATCCGACAGAGATACCGATGCGCTTGTAATGACAGGCTGGTTCCTGATGGAAGCAGATTTCTGCCCTGCGCAGAGTACTGATGAGAATTTTGCATCTTTTCTCGATAAGGAGCTTCTTTGCGGAAGCCATATAAGAAATAATGACATTCACGTAACAATCGATGACAAAACAAAGTGGAACGATCCGTTTGTAACCGGAATATATTTCGGAACGGGAAGCGGTTCGCGAACCGTAAATCTCGGCTTCACGCCCAAACTTGTACTTGCATGGGCTTCGGGTTTTCCCTCTGTTGTGTCGGATGTTACCAACGGTGTTATTAAAAATTATTTCTGTATGGCAACATCTAATTCCTCAACAGGTATAGTAATTTCGTCAACAGGATTCCGCGCAACATCATCCACGGTATCAGACGCTGAACTTGCGATGAACGAAGCAGGTGTAACTTACAGCTTTATTGCTTTTAAGTAATTTAAAAAACGGTCGGGAAGTCCCGACCGTTTTTTTCGTTGACAGAACCGAAAAAATCACCTATAATTATGTTGGTTTAAAACATAAAAAAATAAAGGAGACATGAAAATGAAAAGATTTCTTTCTGTTTTTCTCTGTGTATGTCTTGTTATGACAACGCTTGTTTCGGGTGTTGTAACAGTCTTCGCCGAGGGAAACAAAATTGATTCCACAGACATTACCTGGAACTTCAATGCCGAAACAGGTGAACTTCATTTTGAAGGTGAAGGTGCTATTCCGGACTTCAACAACTACACAGAAGTGGGTGCTATTCCGTGGGCAGACACTGATTTTACAAGCATTGTTTTAGATGAAGGTATCACAGGTATCGGCAACTATGCATTCTATTCTTGTGAATCTCTTAAAACTGTTGTAATTCCCGACACTGTAACAGCACTCGGTAAAGGTGTGTTTTACAGATGTATCGCTCTTGAAAGCGTCACACTTCCGTCTGAAGTGACCGAAATCAGTGAAAATATGTTTACAACATGTCTTTCACTTAAGTCAGTTACTTTCGGTGCAAAGATTCAAGCAATCGGCACAAAGGCTTTTTACAGATGCTCTGCACTCGAGAGTATCACTATTCCCGATACAGTAAAAACCATCGGTACTTCTGCATTCGAGCTTTGTTATGAGCTTACAGAAGCAGTTCTTCCGGAAGGTCTCGTTTCAATCGGCGACCGTGCGTTTTTCTGTTGCGAAAAGCTTGCAACAATCACACTCCCCTCCACTCTTGAAACATTGGGTGTAAGCACATTCAACGAATGTTATGCTCTTGCAGAAATCGTAATTCCTGAAAAAATCACAACTATCCCTGCAGAAGCTTTCTATAACTGTAAGGCTCTCACAAGCGTAACTCTTCCGACATCACTTGCTGCAATCGGTAACAAAGCTTTCTATCTGTGTAATTCACTTCTTGATATTGCCGTGCCTGTAAGCGTTAATACAATCGGTACAATGGCACTCGGTTACGGTAGTAAGAGCAAACCTGTTGAAGGTTTTAAAATCACAGGATTCTACAACACCAACGCACGCCTCTACGCAGAAAAGAACGGCTTTGAATTTGTTTCACTCGGCTACATCGTTTCAGGTCAGTGCGGTGAAACAGCTACATGGGAATATGATGCAGACGAAAAGATTCTCTACATCAACGGCTCAGGCGCGATGAAGGATTATTCAAAAGAGAACATCGCAATGTATAACCTTATCGATTTTGAAAAAGTTGTAATCAGCGATGAAATCACAAAAATCGGCGCATACGCTTTCTACGGTGCACCTGCAGTTGAGTTTGAGCTTTCTCTCAACCTTACAGAAATCGGTGATAAGGCTATCGGCTACTACGCAGATGAAAACGGTGAGGACGCACTCCGCGAAGAAACAATCATCACAGCTTTTGAAAGAACTGCCGCTCACACCTATGCAAAAGAAAACAACATTTCATTCAACTCACTCGGTAAGAACCTTGCTAACGAAGGTACCTGCGGTGAGAATGTAACCTGGACTTATGACGAGGAAACAAAGGTGCTTACAATAAGCGGTACAGGCGCGATGCACGACTACACTGCTGAAACTGCTCCTGATTACGTTTATCACGATGTTACATCAATCGTGATCAGCGAGGAAATCACAAAAATCGGCGCTTATGCTTTCTATGATGCACCTGCTCTGAAGTTCACTCTTTCATCCAACATCAAAGAAATCGGTGAGAAAGCTATCGGCTACTATGTCGATGGAAACGGTGCTGAAGCACTTCGCGAAGGCACAGTTATCGCTGCTTACGAAAATACAGTTGCTCACACTTATGCAACAGCAAACAACATCACTTTCGAGTCTCAGGGCATCTTCCTTGTGACTGAAGGCAAGATTGGTGAAAACGCAACCTGGTCTTATGACAAGGACACAAAGGTACTTACAATCACAGGTACAGGTGCAACTGACAACTACACAGCAGATGCTCTTCCTGAATTTGCAGATTATGAAATCATCGCAGTGGTTGTTACTGACGGTATCACAGCAATCGGCAACTATGCACTTGCAACTGTAAAGACTTATAACGAAATCACAATCGGCAAGGATGTAATGTCAATCGGTGAGAATGCCTTTGGTTTTACAAAAACATTCATCCCCGATGAAGAAGGCAACCCCACTCAGGAAGTTGCATTTGTTCCGAATAACGAGCTCGTTGTAAACGGATACATTGTTACTCCCGCTGATGAGTATTCAAGAGAGTTCGAATTCATCTTTGTTGCACTTGACGGTGACACTTATGTTGAATTCTCATTCAACCTTCCCTCTGTTACAGACCACATCAACAAGTTTATCTATATTTACCCTGCAAAAGATAATTCAGCAGAAATCGCGGTAAACGTCAACGACGAAACCGTTACAGTCGGCAAGCCTGAAAAGTTCAAGACTAAGTCAGTATTGACTTTCACAAAGGGTGAAGTTATTCAGGAATACACAATCATCATCCCCGGTGATGCTACAGGCGACGGTGTTGTAAACTCAACCGATGCTCTTCGTGTTCTTCTTCACACAGTTGACAGCAAACCGATCGACGATGCAGCTATGACGGAGTCCGGTGACATCGACAACAGCGGTGAAATCAACTCAACAGACGCCCTTGCCATACTTCAGGTTTCTGTTGAAAAGAAAAACATCACAGACTTCTACAATCCCGGAAAAATCGGTTAAAAGGTAAATTTCACAGCACATTATACAAATTACACAAATTAAATTTTACACTCTATGACATCGGGCTTCATTACGACGCTCGATGTCATAATTTTTTGTATATTTTTTTAGTAATTTTCACATATTTTTTCAATATCTATTGTTTTTTCTGTTCATATGTGATATAGTAACGGTATGATGCGTTGGTAAGCAAGATGCTTTTTATAAATAAAAAACACCGGCAAATACAATCTGACGCTCAATAATCAAAGGAGGAATTTGTTTTGAAATACTATAACGCGAAGGATATCAGAAATATTACACTCGCAGGTCATGCAGGCAGAGGTAAAACAACTCTTGCAGAGGCTATGCTTTATATCGCAGGTCTTACAGACAGACTCGGTCGAGTTGACGAAGGTAACGCAACACTCGACTTCGATCCCGAAGAGAAGCGCCGTCACGTTTCCGTTTCCGCCGCTCTTGCTCCTATTGAATGGAAAGATTGTAAACTTAACATAATCGACACTCCGGGTCTCTTCGACTTTGAGGGTGAAATGGCAGAAGGTATCACTGCTTCTGAATGTGTACTTATCGTTCTCGGTGCAGGTCATAAATATGACGTCGGTGCTGAAAAGGCATTCAAGGCAGCAAGAAAAAGAGGTAAGATGTTCGCTATCACCCGTTGTGATAAAGAAAACGCTGACTTCTACAAAACATTTGAAGAAATCAAGGCTGTTCACGGCGGTGCTGTCTGCCCCGTTATCGTTCCTTATGTAGTTGACGGTGAAGTTAAGGCTTACGTTAACCTTGCATCACGTAAGGGCTTCGAGTACAAGGACGGCAAGGCAACTGAAATCCCGATGCCCGATGATCCGAAGATTATGGAAATGCTCGACATCCTTACAGAAGCTGTTGCAACTGCAAGTGATGACCTTATGGAAAAATTCTTCGCAGGTGAGGAATTCACACGTAAAGAGATTATCACAGCTCTCAACGAGGGCGTTAACGCTTCTTCAGTTTATCCCGTATACGCATGTTCAGGTTACACAATGGACGGCGTTGAGATGCTTATGGACGAACTTGCATACTCTGCACCCGACGCTGCATCTTATGCAGGCGGTAAGGATGTAGATTGTGATGAAGACGGTCCTCTTGCAGCACTTTGCTTCAAGACTGTTGCAGACCCGTTCGTTGGTAAGATGTCTTACTTCAAGGTAAGCAGCGGTAAGATTACTCCCGAAACTCCTGTTTACAACGCTCGTACAGGCGAAACAGAAAGAATGGGTAAAATCATCACAGTACGCGGTAACAAGTCCGAGGATTGCAAGTGCATCCCTGCAGGTGACATCGGTGTTGTTACAAAGCTCAACTGCGTAAAGACAGGTGACACAATCTGTGCTGCTAACAACGTTGTTGAACTCAGCGGAGTTAAGTTCCCGACACCTTGCCTTTCAATGGCAGTCAAAGCTTGTAAGAAGGGCGACGAAGAGAAGATTGTTTCTGCTATCAACCGTCTTCTTGAAGAAGATCCCACAATCAAGTTTGAAATCAATAAAGAAACTAAAGAGCAGATTATTTCAGGTCTCGGCGAACAGCATCTTGATATCATCGTTTCAAAGATCAAGAGTAAGTTCGGTCTTGACATTGAGCTTACAGTTCCCCGTGTTGCTTACAGAGAAGCTATCCGCAAGTCTGTTAAGGTACAGGGAAGACATAAGAAGCAGTCAGGCGGTCACGGTCAGTTCGGTGACGTCTGGATTCGTTTTGAGCCCACAGAAGAAGAAGGTCTTGTATTCGAGTCAGAGGTTGTCGGCGGTTCAGTTCCGAAGAACTTCTTCCCCGCAGTTGAAAAGGGACTCCTTGAGTGCATGAAGAAGGGCGTTATGGCAGGTTATCCGATGGTTGGTCTTAAGGCAGTTCTTTATGACGGTTCTTACCACCCCGTTGACTCTTCAGAAATGGCATTCAAGATGGCTGCAAGCCTTGCTTTCAAGGCAGGTGTTCCGCAGGCTAGCCCGTCAATCCTTGAGCCCGTAGGTACATTGAAGGCTATTATGCCTGAGGCTTTCCTCGGCGACATTATGGGTGACGTTACAAAGCGTCGCGGCCGTGTGCTTGGTATGGGTGCTTCCGAAGAAGAGCCGAAGTATCAGGAGCTTGTTGCTGAAGTTCCGATGGCTGAAATGAACAACTTCTCAACAGTTCTTCGTTCAGTTACTGCAGGCAGAGGCTACTACACATTCGAGTTCACTCGTTATGAAGACGCTCCGGCAGCAGTTGCAGAAAAAGTTATTGCTGACGCTAAGGTTGAAGACGACGAATAATATCTGAATAAACATAAGGCTTGCGTAGGTAACCTATGCAAGCCTTTCCTTTTTGAATAAACTTTTCTATTGCGTTGTGCAACAAACTATGATAGAATGATGTCAAATTTTAAATACGAAGTGATAAAATGAACGAAAATAAAGAAATAAAAGACTATATCGACTACCCTGCCAATGTCAAGAAATATGACACGTCAAAATTGCCGATAAGACAGAAGTTTTTCTTCACCGTGCTTCTTAATCTGGCATCAAGAATTGCTCTTCTGTCGGTCAAGGGCGGTTACAAGATCGAAAAAATCAATATGGAAGGTCTTGAGCCTCCGTATCTGCTTCTGAGTAATCATATGCAGTTTACAGACTTCCTTCTTAAATACAAGGCAACATTCCCCCACCGTGTGCATACAATTGCAACACTTGAGGGTTACTATCACAAGCCGTGGCTTCTCGAGCAGATAGGCTCTATCTGTAAGCGTAAATTCACAACAGACATCAGCCTTATCCGTTCGTGCGCAAAGGTTTTGCGTGAGTTCAAGGATGTTCTCTGCATCTATCCCGAGGCGCGTTACACGCCCATCGGTACAACTTCGATTATCCCCGAGGTTGTAGGCAAGCTTGCAAAGAAAAACAAGGTGCCCGTTGTTGTTATCCTTCATCACGGCAATTATCTTCGTGCTCCCTTCTGGGATTTCCGACGCAAGAAGAAGGTTCCGCTTTACACAACCGTGAAGCAGATTCTGACTGCTGAGCAGGTTGCCGAAATGAGCGTTGACGAAATCAACGCAGTCATCCGTGAAGAGATGCAGTACAACGAGTACAAATGGCAGAAGGACAATAATATCCGTATCACGGAAGATTACCGTGCAGAGGGACTTCACAAGGTGCTTTACCAGTGTCCGAACTGTATGACAGAATCAAAGATGAATTCAAAGGGCATTCACCTTTTCTGTGAACACTGCGGTAAGAAGTGGGAATTGACTGAGCTCGGCGAATTAAAAGCACTTGAGGGTGAAACAGAGTTCCCGCACATTCCCGATTGGTTTGAGTGGGAAAGAGCGAACGTCCGCAAGGAAATCGAAAGCGGTAACTATTCATTCGAAGACGATGTGCGTGTCTATACCCTCCCCGGTGCGCTGAAGTATTACTATATGGGTGACGCAAAGGTGCGTCATAATATGGAGGAAGGTTTCGTTCTTGAGGGCAGTTACAACGGTGAGCCGTACCGTGTCCAGCGTAGCGTAAAGAGTCTTTACAGTCTGCACATCGAATACGATTACTGCCACATTGAGCCGATTGACTGCTTCGACATTTCGACTCAGCGTGATTCGTTCTTCTGTTATCCGTCAAAGCAGAATGTTATAACTAAGCTTTCATTTGCAACGGAAGAAATGTTCAAGATCGCAAACGAAAAGAAAGAAAAAACAACTGTGTAAAAAGTAATGGGATGTTGCCGATGCAACATCCCATTTTTGTTTTATTTTATTTTTATTCTGAAAAGTCTTGCACCGTGAGAATTAACCTTTGCACAAAACTCACCGTCAGTTACGGCATATTCCTCGTGCGACCACATATCCCATACGCTGTACTTTACACCGCCGATTGAAATGGCCGTGATATCAAACGCAATTTCTCTTTCGACATCATCTGTGTTGAAGAGTGCAACATATTTGCAGTCATCACCCGTAGATGTCCAGATAATCTCGCCCTTTCCGTCTGTTTCTTCACGCTTGAACTGTCTTGCTCCGCTTGAATTCTTATGCATATCGATAAGCTCTCTGTTCTGAAGCAATGAAAGAGTGAACTCATCGTTTTCACGCATTTCGCCACCCATCATAAGCGGAGAACGGAAAATACCCCAAAGAGTCATCATCGTTATCTGCTCATCGTGAGTGAAGCGTGTATATCGGTTTCTGTATTCGGGAAGCTCCTCGGTAATCTGAATTCTGCCCAGAGGAAGCATATCGCAATCAGGCCATGCACCAGGCTGAACATACTCCTGCCATGCGTAGCAACGCTCAAACATTGCATGAAGCTTACTCCATTCGTCCCAGAAATCACCTGTCATTCGCCACAGATTTGCGTGAGCAGCAAGATGCTCGTGCTCACTTACGGGAGCAGGTCCGGGAGAAAGACTGAGAACCATATCTCTGCCGCATTTATCAATGGCTTTTCGGAGCATTTCGATTTCTTTTCTTGCCGAATAAGGATTGTGCGGAAAAATCTCAGTGTTGGCAATATCATCACACTTGATATAGTCCACATCCCATGAAGCGTAAAGTTCAAAGATTGAGTCGTAATATTCCTGTGCACCTTTTTTATCAGTGAAAAGACCGTACATATCAGGGTTCCACGCGCAAATTGATGAGGGATTTGCAATATCCCTTGCAGTAACACCTTCACACTTGATTTTTGCATTCTGATGTGCAGCCTGTCGCGGAATACCTCTCATAATATGGATACCGAACTTGAGTCCAAGCGAATGTATGTAATCTGCAATAGGCTTGAAGCCTTTTCCGTCTGCAGAGGACGGGAAGCGTTCAACTGACGGAATCAGTCGGGAATATTCGTCCATACAAAGCGGAGCAAAATAATTATAGTAAAAACTGTTTGCTGTCGGCTCAGACCACTGAATGTCGCAGACTACATATTCCCAGCCGTAGTCTTTAAGATGCTTGGCCATATAATCTGCATTGGCAAGCAGCTGTTCTTCGTTTACAGCTGCGCCGTAGCAGTCCCAACTGTTCCATCCCATCGGAGGGGTAAGAGCTAATTTTTTATGCATATAAATCTTCCTTCTTGTTTTATCTTCCGAGAGCATCGAGGATGTCTTCTTTAGGTCTGTAACCGACAATCCTGTCTGTCTCTTCTCCGTTTTCAAATACTATCAATGTAGGAATGCTTGACACACCGTACTTTAAAGCAAGATCTGTGCTTTCGTCAACATTAATCTTGCCGACTGTGATGTCTTCATTTTCTTCTGCAATTTCTTCAAGTATGGGTGCAACCATTTTGCACGGTCCGCACCAATCGGCATAAAAATCAACCAATGCCGTACCGTTTTTATTGAGAATCTCATCTGCAAAATTCTGTGAATTCAATTTAACTGACATCGTAATTCCTCCTTAATCTTTGGATTTGTAATAAAGCATACAATGACAGTAGCCTTCAAAATCAGGGTCTGCAATCTGTGCCTTGAACTCCTCACACATACACTTGTATTCGGGAAGTTTCGCAACACGGCACGGACAATAGCCGTCCTTTGCCTCAAGACCTTTCTTTATATGTTCTACAATTTCTTTGTTTTCATTCAATCTGACAGCCATTTTTGCACCTCAATCTTCAAAGAAAATCGGGTTTGTCCATGCGCGTCTGCCTTCTTTGTCTATGATACACGCACGGATGTATTTATAATTTTCAGGGTCAATATCTGTCTCAGCGTGTGAGATCTGTCCGCCCTCATTGAGATAAATCTCTGTCGGGTGGCAGTCGCTGTAGAAATAAATTTTCTCACACGGCTCACAGTCAAGATAGATGTAACCGTCCTTGAAATAAAAATCATTGATAACAGGACCGCAGGAAGAATAGAATCTGCCTTCCCTGAGTGCCTCAAGAATTGCCTTTACGTTGTTTTCGGCATTTACCATTACCCAGCCCTTGCAGTGGTGGTGAGGCTGATGTCCGTCATCCGTTGCAACGCCCCAGAGTCTGATACCCTGACCGAGGAGGTCGTCCCAGTAAAGAGCGTCTGTATCCATATAATTCTCGTCAGCACCGCCTGAATTCCAGATTTCCATAGCGATATTTCCCTGAAGCTTGTCAAAATATCTCGGCGGAGTTGAGCTCCACTCGGGATGACAGTAGAATGTGATGTTGTTGTTTGCATGGATTTCGTCAAGGTACGGCTGATATTCAAACTGATCCTTAGCCGTTCCGCTCGGGAGTTTTTCGTCCTGCTTATATCCGTTTGTCTCATCATCGGGACCGAGACATACGTGGTGGAATGTGCGGAAGCCCTTAATTCGTTCAAAGGTATTGTCGACTTCCATACCGGGAATAATTGTAATTTCAACATCCTCGGCATAGTTTTTATAGTTATATATATTATGGTCGGTGATCGCCATAAAATCGTATTCATTGGCTTTGTGAAAACGGATAACATCCTCGGGTGTCACCTTGCCGTCCGAACGTGTTGTATGGCAATGAAGCGCACCTTTAAGCAGTTTGTTTTCGCCTGTGAAGGCAGGTTGTCTGATAAACATAAGTATCTCCTCCTTGCAATAAATTATATCAAAGCAGTACGCCGTTTTCAATTATTTTTTGCCATTTACTTGCCAATTCAGAAAAAATTGTGTATACTATTTCCAAATTATAAAAAAGGCAGGGCATTTTTATGACACAGATTTTTTCCTTCGTTATGGCACTGATTATGACACTTGTGCCGTTTATCAGCATGAAGCCGTCAAACTCTGATGACATTCTTCTCAACGTTTCAATTATTTCTGACACTCATCTTGATGCACGTTTCCCCGGTGGCAAGCTCAACCTTGAAAGAGGTCTTCGTGATATGAACAGAATGAAGACTCCCAACGATGCAGTTGTTGTTACCGGTGACCTCACAAACTATGGTGATGAGGCTTCTGTGAAGTATTTCTATGACATTATGGAAAAAAGCTGCGATGTTCCTGCTTCAAACTGGGTTGTTGCAACAGGTAACCACGAAATTGGTCATCCCGAAGAGTTCACAAACGCTGAAGCAAGAAGCAATTTTGTGAAATATCACAACGAATACACAGGTCAGGGCATTGAAAATGCTTATTACAGTGTCGATGTTAACGGTTATACTTTTGTTGTACTCTGCGACCAAAGTGAAGACAACTGGGACAGCTGTGACATTTACGCTGACCAGCTTGAGTTCCTCGACAAAGAACTTGCAAGAGGTACTGCAGAAGGCAAACCTGCTTTCGTTGTATGCCACGTTCCTGTTGAAGGTGTTAACGGTCAGGATCAGATTTATGAAGACGGCGGTCTTGATGAATATTCAGATGCAGTAAGAGGCATTATGGAAAAGTATGAGAATATCTTCTTCATCAGCGGTCACGTTCATACAGGTATCAACGGTTACATCTCACAGGAAGCATTCGGCATTTCCTGCGTTGAAGAGCAGAACGGTGTAACTTATGTTAACCTCCCGACATACGGCATTGTTAACCGTTACGGTATTCCCTGGAACGGTATGGGCTTCCAGATGGAGGTTTACGAGGATGAGGTTATCTTCCGTGCAAGAAAGTTCAATACTTCAAGATGGTACGGCTTCTACGAGTTCGAAATTCCTCTTGTATAAGTTAATAAAAATTTACAGGCTTACGGAAAAACCGTAAGCCTGTTTTTGGTTGTTTGTCTTCGCTGCGTGAGAGCTTTATTCAAAGTAAATGGCAGAAGACTGAGCGTATATAAACGGCGGCATCTTCATACCCTTCTGTTCAGGAATCTTTGAGCCGATGATTATGTTGTAACCGAATTCGTAAACCTTTGAAATATTATATCTGACATCAGCGTACAGGAATCCTGCTTTTTCAACGGGAATATCAAAAGTATAGTCCCCTGCCTTATCTGCCGTGAAGGTGAAGCACTCGCCGTCTTCATTAAAGATGTGCAGCGTATGATTTTTCTTCATCTTTTTTACCGAGACTTTCGCCTTAAGACCGTCCTTGATTTTTGCCGTGTCGCCAAGCATAGCGTCACCGTATGTTATGGTGATAAAAGTTTTGCCAACACCGTTGCTGATTGTGGTTCTGCCCTTTATGATAGCGTCAAGAATATCTTCGGGAGAATTCGACTTTGCATAAACATAGGTTACGGGGTTACCGATAAGGTTTGTTACAACATAATCTCTGTGGTAGTCACTGCCGCCGACAACAGGAACCTTGTGCCCTGCCCGGAGTTGCTCAAGCCACCAATCAGTGCAGAGAATGTTATCATAATGCATCGGACTGTTCCAGATTTCAAGAACGTCAACCTCGGTAATATCCTTTTCCCATCTCCACGGGCATTGGCCGCACCAAGGGTGGTTCATACAGATAATGGCTCCGCGACGCTTTGCCTCGTTTTTGACATCTTTCCATTCCTCGTAAGTTTCAATTTCAAAATTATCCACAGCTTTCTTGACACCCCAGATGTTTGTGTGTCCGCCGTTTCTTGTAAGCTCTGTACCGTAGATGAGGGTTACACCGTCAACCTTCGGTAAATCACTCTCACAGTTTTTGTTGTGGTCAGTAATTATAAGGTATTCAATCTTGTTGCGTTTTGCCTTTTCAACAAGTTCGTCAACTGTATGTTTACCGTCTGATGCAAGTGTGTGCGTATGAGGCACACCCGGATACCATTTATAAGCCATATTAACACCCCAAAGAATGATTATTTTGTCAAATTATAACATAAATATTTCTGGAATTCAATTATTTTTATCTTGTTTTTATAATGCTTGCGTGGTAATATATTGTAAGAAAAGAGGGACTTTTATGGATATATTGAATCAGAAATTTAAAAATCTCGGACTGGAACGTGCTGCAGTTGCACCGTCTTACCGTCAGGTAGAGTGGCAGAGACGCGAAAAGATGATTTTCTACCACTTCGGAATGAACACTTTCACCAATATGGAATGGGGTGACGGCACAGAAAGCCCGTCGATGTTCAATCCCGAAAAGCTTGACTGCAGACAGTGGGTAAAAGTTGCACGTGATGCGGGCTTCACAACCGCAATACTGACTGCAAAGCATCACGACGGTTTCTGCCTCTGGCCAAGTAAATACACCGAATATAGTGTGAAAAATTCATCGTACAAGGACGGTAAAGGTGATGTTGTAAAAGAATTTACCGACGCTTGTGCCGAATTCGGCATAAAACCCGGAATATACCTTTCTCCGTGGGACAGGCACGAAACGGTGTGGGGCAAGCCTGAATACAACGATTTTTACACCAATCAGCTCACGGAGCTTCTTACAAACTACGGCAAAATATGGGAAGTATGGTGGGACGGTGCAGGCAGTACAGAAGCTGATTACGATTGGGAACGTTGGGCAACAACCGTACGTAAGTTTCAACCCGACGCAGTTATTTTCGGCTCACTCGGTGCTGAACCGTTTGTTGAATCCCGTTGGGTAGGTAATGAGAAAGGCTTTGCAGGTGATCCGTGCTGGTGTAATGTAAAAACTGAAACACTTCTTACGGAAACAACAAGTGAACTCAACAGCGGTGATCTGAACGGCAACCGTTTTATTCCTGCAGAATCCGACGTTTCGATCCGTCCAGGTTGGTTTTATCACGAGGATCAGGATGACAAGGTGCGTGACGTTTCCAACCTTATTAAACTGTGGTTTATGTCGTGCGGACGCAACACAAATCTTTTGCTTAATCTTCCGCCCGACAGACGCGGTCTTGTGCACGAAAACGATGCCGAAAGTCTGCTCAGATTCAACAAGGTGCTGACCGAATCACTTGCAAAGGACTTTGCGAAGGGAGCAACCGTCACAGCGGACAGCTGCAGGGATGAAAGTTGTAAAGCTGAGAACATACTGACAGACGATATCAACGAGTTTTATGCTTCCGCAGACGGAGACACAACTCCCGAAATCATACTCAATCTCGATAAACCCGAAACATTCAACGCTTTCTCTTTGCAGGAAGTGATCGAACTCGGTCACAGGGTTACAGGTTATGAGGTTTCAGCTTGGTTCAACGAGAAATGGGTAACGCTGTACAAGGGTGAATGTATCGGCTACCGAAGTGCAAAATACTTCCCGACGATTACAACCGACCGTGTTAAAATAAAAATTACACAGGCACTCGATTCACCTGTTATCCGTTCATTCGGACTGTACCGTTTTGACGAGGACTTGCTTGTTGACAAGAGCTTCACTGCAAGTGACAAAAACCTGCTCGACAGCAAAACTGCCGTTATGACAAAGGACGGTAACGCAATCGATATCAACCTCGGCGGAGTTATTCCTTTCAATCTCATCACGCTCGACACGGACGAAAGCAGAAAATTTGATATTTCTCTTTACAACGGACTTGACTTTGAGCCGTATCCGATTGATGTGAAAGAAAACAATATCGGTTTTGACCAACCGATTGACTGGTGTTACAGAATCAGGATTGAGTTCAATGACGAAAAGCCGATTGACGATGTGAAGGTTGGAATTTATCTTAAATAGAGCAAAAATTAAGCACCGCATTTCTGCGGTGCTTTTGGTTTTTGCATCATTTGATGTTGTTACAGATAAAGTGAAGCTTACCAAGGAAGTTATAGAATGCCATAAAGTACGGATCCAGCGCATCCCAGTAAGGCTCATCGTAAAGTGTTGACCACTTGAACGGAACGCGGAAGTGATGAGTCATTTCGCAGTTGCTGAGTTCTCTCTGTCTTGTACCCTCACCAATAACCTGAATGCCGAATTCGACGAGATCGTCGTAAAGGTCATCCTGTGCTTTCATATAATGATATATAAATTGGAAGCGTGAAAACTCTGATCTGTGATTTGCGCATTTCCAGTATCTCCACGAAAGTTCCGAACGTCTGATTTCATCTCTCTGCTTATCAGTTTCTGCCTCTTCGAGTGCTTTTGCCCAGAGTTCATCACAATGCTTAATATCAGCATAACTCATATTATTGAGTGTCTTTGTTGCCTGCTGATAAATAGAAAGATGCTTACGCTTTGTAACAGCGTGTTCAGTCATAATGTCAATAAACTCGCGGATATTCTGCCAACCGGGTCCGTAAACAGCCTCAAGATAGCCGTTCATTTCTGCATCATAATCCATATACGGATCTTTGAGAAGCTGTGAAAGAAGATATGTTCTCATCTCGCCGAATTCAGCGTCACATCTGTCGATGTAATAGTTACCCTCTTCGTAAACGCCCTTGACGTTGTTTTCTGCAAAAATCTGAACATTACGCTGAAGGACACCGAAATTTGGGAAGATAACGCAGGTTTCACTGTAGTTATTTACATAGTCCCAGATATAAATTCGGTCGCAGATTTTTCCCCAGGCTGCAAGGTCTTCCATAAAGTCTGCATTCAGTTCGCAATCAGGGTTGTCGAGTGTGTGACCGAAGCAACATTCGATTGAGCAAAGTCTGACGATAACATCATCTCTGGGAACAACCTTTGTCGGAGTCTTGCGTGTGTATTGATAAGCAAATGTGTCAAATACAATATTATCATACTTGCCTGTTGCCTTTACTCTTTCGGCAATTGTGTTGACGAAAGTTATCATTGTACCTGCATGCGAGCCGTTTGCGTTATCGATTGCGGCACAGTTATCGCATTCGCAGTATTCCTGATTATCGTGCTGAGTAAGTGAAAGAATCTGCATGCTTTTTGCAGGATCGTGATTTTTTTCCAATAAATCAATCACTTCGTTGTAAACAACATCGATTGTATCGGGATTTGTAAGACAAAGCTGATTCGGGCTTCGTTTGCCTTTATGAAGAGCGTAATATTCGGGATGCTCTGCAAAATATGTCTCAGCCTTACAGTAATATGTTACAAGAGTGTGTGCAAACGAGCCGATGTAACCGACATCTCCACCCTGCTCTGCCGTAAACGAACGGTAAACACCGCCGCTCTGTCCGTTTGCGAGTGAAAACTCGATATCGCGTGATGATATTGTATCTGTTTCTGTGTATTCGAAATACTGCTCGTATTCAACATCGATTTCTGCAGAGACTGCAAGAGCTTTGTTTTCGGGTATTTTGATAACCTCAGTCTCATACCATCTGCAGCCGCAGAAATCCTCAAGGAAAGCATAAACACCGTAGATTGTGCCTCTTGAACCAACACCTGCTATAATCAACTGCTCACCTGTTGAACGGATAACATAACTGCCGTTTTCATCAGCTTCAAATTCAATTTCTGCTCTGTTTGTGTTACCGACAATAATTTCTGTCGAGTGAGTTTCTGTTGTGTCAGTTACTGTCTGAATATCCTTGCCTGTGATTTTTTCAAGGTAATATTCGAGCTTCTGTGCAGCAAAAAGGTCAGTTTCTGATGCATTTTCACCGACAACAATTACTGCATCGTACACAGGGAAGGTTACCTCGGCATCCACCGCAAGCGCAGGGATGCACAGCGCAAAAATAAAGGTAAGAACCAATAGAACGGATAAAAGCTTTTTCATAAAACCGACTCCCGTATAAGTTATATTTTTATTTTAGCATATTGCAATCGGAAATTCAATATTATCGCACACAGTATTGCCGGACCAAGCATCAAATAAATTTAAAAATACACTTGATTTTTCCTTAAGAGTTGGTTATAATAGACAAGCTACAGATACGGAGAGTTGTCCGAGCTGGCCGAAGGAGCACGATTGGAAATCGTGTAACAGCCATAAACTGTTCGAGGGTTCGAATCCCTTGCTCTCCGCCAAAAATAACGGTGCCCTTTTGGGTGCCGTTTATTTTTTTGCAAGGAATTCGAAGCCCGTGGGGGTGAGTTGTTTTCTCCTCAGTGCCAAATGTGTCTTTATTTTCAATTATCACTACTTTTTTCGGCTTCGGCAGACATCTGATCTTGCTGATAATGCTTGATAAAATCTGCAAAGTAGTCAGGTTCAGCAACAATTTCATGTGCCGGAAAAAGACTGTTTTTCCTCAATTTCAGTATCTTTTGCATTTTTATATCTTCATCATATATAAAGAAAGAATCACTTCTGATAGCAGCTTCCGAAAAAACATAACACTTTTTCAGAGCCTTTTCTGATGCAACAAGCTTTTTTAGCTCTTCATCTTCGGCAGACAATTCCTCTAAAGTTTCTTCATCTATCACAATGGGACAAGTGTTCAATGCAAGTATTCCTCGGATAACATCGGCTGCCTGTGGGTCGTTTTGTATATCTTGTCTGACTCTGAAGGCCGCCATCTTCTGAAACAAAGGAACATGAGTCTGATTTGTAGAAAATGTCATCATTGCCACGGTCATATAATACCTGATGTCCGCACTGATATTTAAGAAAGTAAACATCAGTGCCATTGCACGGTGTCCTGTAGAATCGGTAATAAAGCTATATGCCATATCGGTATTGTCGAAATGATACAGCTTGCCTGTCAGGGTAAATGATGGCAGGGTCTTATCTCCAAAAAAAGTCTTATTTGTTTTTAACTCCTTGAAGGTTACAGTTGTTTGTCCGTTTTCAATGCTTATATCAAGAATTGCTTCTTCAATATTACTTTCTGCTACAGGTTTCAGTTTGTCCTGAAAATGCTTAGGCCTGAAATAATAGCAAAAATATTTACCTTCGTAAAAAGGATTATTGAGCTGTCTTATAACGGGTCGTTTTGAGTTCTTACGCCTTAACAAGCCGGATAGCTCAAGATCCGAAATTGATGCATTGGGATACTCACAGATATCCTGAATAGGAATATTAAAAATCTGGCATAAGGCTGACAGTTCCTGAAGCTTTACCTCTCGTGGTGATTGAATATCGAACATAGCACTGAGCTTCTGCGGAGACGTGGAAATATGAAAGTCTTCCTCCATTTTTCGAACTATTTCAGAATAATTCAGTTTGGCGTCACAATTTGCTTTTTCAAAAGCATCACGCCATTTTATCAGGTTTTTTTTAATGAAAGTATTATAGTTCCACTCACTGCAGTCGCTTTCTGTGGGGTTGGTCTGTATGCGCTCATTGTTATCCACGATTATATTTCTCCTTTCCTTGCCTGTTTAGTTCAGTATAACACAATATGCGGTTTTGTACAATAATTCCAGAAATATAAAATCAAACTCCATAAATGGGAGATGTATGTTGTTGATTGATGTTATACAATATGTTCAAAAATGTTATTTCTAACTGTAAAAAGATGATGTATAATGCTACTTAACAGGAAACCTCTTGATTCAGAGAAAACTGTGGAAACTAACCACTCCATAAGAAAGGAAGAGAAATATGACAAGAAACTATGTCGATTTTCACACCCATACCCTGTTCAGTGATGGTATTTATACACCACAGCAGATTTGCGATATGGCTCAACAGGCAAACATCGGAGTCCTCGCACTTACAGATCACAATTACACCGAAAGCCTGATTGACTTGCAGACAGCATACCCTGATCTCCGTTTGGTTCAGGGGGCAGAATTAAGCTGCCTGTATACGGATATGAACGGCAGTGAAACCGAAATCCATGTGGTTGCACTCGGCTTTGATCCTGATAATCCGGATATCAAGGCTGTGCTTGCTCATAATCAGCCCGACCGCAGTCCTTACATCAATGCCCTTTTGGATCGTCTTCGTCTGTGCGGAATCGATCTGGGTAATTACGAAGATTTGTGTAAGCTTTACCCGAACAAGCGTCATATCGGACGCATGGACATCGCGAGAACGATGAAAGATCGTAATTTTGTGTCCACAGTAGATCAGGCTTTCGACATATATTTTGGCTCCTTCGGTGAAAAAAGAGCTTATGTGCCAAACCCCTTGCGCTATGTTTCGTTAGAGGAAGCAGTCAAAGCCATTGTAAATGCTGGTGGTGTAGCTGTGTTGGCACATTTGTTTTATTACCAGCTCAGTGACAATAACAGTGAATTATTGGTTAAGCGATTCAAGGAGTTGGCAGGTCCGAACGGCGCTATGGAGGTCTTTTACAGCCGATATGATCAGGAGCAGCGCAGCGCACTGATGAAACTAGCTGACAAATACGACCTTATGTACAGCGCAGCCAGTGATTTCCACGGTCAGAGCGAAAGAGATACGTTCGACAATGAGTTTTCAAGAGAATCTTGTTCAGATCTGCTCGGTTTCCTTGGCATCGGATAACGTCTGAAGTAGAAAAACAACATAAATTTTAAGATTTATCCACCTTTCCTCCTCCTTCCCAAATAAAAAAACAACAAACTGATTTCGTTTCAAACGGAGTCGGTTTGTTGTTTTTTAATATTATCTGTCTATCAGATATTCTTTTCAATCTGCTTAATAATATATTCTCTCAATGCAATCATCTTATCCGTACCACGGGGGTATGAATGGAACGAGATTTTTCCAAAGCGTCTTGTAAGTTTTGACTGAAGCTTATCCTTGCCGATAAGGGTTTCGAGAAGCTGTAACGCTCTCATTTCCTGTAAACCTTCAAAGAAAACCTCACCGCGCAGGGACATAATTGCACCGTTATCGTAAGGATACACAATGAATGAGTCGCCCGACGGGAAGGCACAGTCTGCATCGGTAACCTCGTAAGGACTGATGTGTCTGATAGATTTTGCAGAATTGTAGAAATTGAAGCCCCACTGCAGGAAGCCCTTGATGTCGTGAAGGTAAAGCTGAGCGCCGATAATCTTAGTTGCCGAAAGAGGCATTGAGAAAAATCTGTTGCTAAGGTCTTCACCCTGTCCGCAGCAGTAATAAGTCCATCGATTTTCGAATCCTTTTTCGATAAACTCATCAATGCTTGCCGTTGAGGGAATCGGCTGTTTGATAAGTCCGTTCTTGAAGAACTCATAATCGGAAAGTGCGTCGATAATCGGGAAATCCTTCAGAAGGTCAGAAATTACATCCTTTGCTTTTGTGTAAGAACCGATCTGTTCCTCACTCGGCTCGTCCGAAACATGGAAATAAGTTATGTTTTCAATCTTCAATTCCTTTATCACTGTGATAAGCTCAGGCAGGAATGATTTAAGGAAAGATGAATACTCCTCACCTGCCGCTTCGGTCTCCCAACCGAAAATACGCTTAATTTCACCGTCAACCTCTGCCATAACCTTTGGTGCGGCAAATGCACCCCACTGGGAGAAGAGATGTGAAATTTCAAAATACTTTATACCGCAATCGAGTGCAAGGTTTACCCAACGACGGAATTTGTCAAAATTGAATGAGTACTTATCACCGTCTTTTCTGACATCTATAAGCTGTACGGTTGTACGCTCACCACCGATGTTTGTATCAAGCGGAGGAGTGAAAACGGGAGTCAGAATCATATTGTTACCGCACTTTGTGAAAGCCTCCATAAAGCTGCGGATAAGTGTCCAATGCTCTTCGGAGAAAACAGGAACCTTGTAATAGTCTGCGATACAATCAGCGTGGAACCATTCTGTGTTAATGAGTGTCTGTTCGGGCAGAACTGCATCAAGTACGGTAAGGGTGAATTTTTCACAGGCAAGTTCGCCCTCTTCACCGAAGAATTTTACGGTTATGGGGTACTTGCCCGGCTTTGCATCAGTCGGAATTTCTGCAGTTACCCATACAGAAAACCATTTGAACGGCTTGATGAAAAGCTCGCCGTCTACAGGGAAAAGTACATCAGGAAACAAACCTGCAGTTGCACGCTCGCAATAGTCCGTCTTATCGGGATAGCACGGAAGCTCTGACGGGACATTGCCTACTGCTCTTACGCAGACTGCGTCACCGAGATCACTTTCGACCGTGATTTTGGACATAAATCTTTCATCTGACTTGTATGCAATCTGATAGGAGTAGCGTTCACCCTTAAGCACTGTCGCCTTCTTTACGGGTGTGAATTCGCACTCACCGTCAAGGAAAATTCTGTTAAGATTGGAAACCTGTTTAACCTGAAACTCCATTATCTACGCCTCCGTTGTGTTTTTTCTTATTTTAACACAAGGACGGCAGGTTTTTCAACCTATTTACGCTTATTAACGGCAATAATTCCACCGATTGCAGCAAATAAAATCTGAATGCCGAGCAGTATCCATCCAAACAAACCGATACCGCTTTTTGAGATGAGCATTGAGACAATAATTGTTATAAGATAAGTCGGCAAAACACTGAGCGCGCCAAAAACAATTCCGTTTTTGCGCACGGGTCTAACTGCTACAAATCCGCAGACAAACGCAGAAATCGCACCGATAACAAGTAAAATGTATTTATACATCTCACTGTCAGCATCCGTTTTCCATAAAACAGCAGTTGCGACAGCCGTCAGCAAAAAGAAAATTACAAGTCCGACAAGTGAGCCTGTCAACGTTTTGATTGCTACTGTTCTGATATCATTCATCTGTGGTTTTATCCGTCTTTTTTCAGGCATAAAAAATCCCTCCTCATTCAAATCTTATGAGGAGGGGTTTTATACTATTACTGATTACGCTTTATTTTTGAGGTAGTTGTTTTTTCAAACTCTTTTTCCATAATCTCGATTGCTTTGATTGCCTTATAGCTGACAACCTGATCGTTGACTCTGTGAACTGCATCTGAAACCATATCGCTTATCTCTTTTTCTGTAAGAATACGGTTTCCGTTCTGTTGAGAAAGAGCCTGAACATCAGGGAAGATTCTTGCCTTTACAACAGGATTGTCTTTTTCGTCCCTTGCTTCAACAACCATACATTCTTTAACTGCCGATTCTTTCATAAGAAGAGTTTCAAGCTCTTCGGGGTAAACATTTTTGCCGTTATGTGTGACGATAACATTCTTGCTGCGGCCGCAGATATAATAAAATCCGTCCTTATCCACACTTGCAAGGTCACCCGTATGGAACCAACCGTCATAATCGAAGACTGCTTTTGTTGCCTCTTCGTTTTTATAGTAACCGAGCATAACCATCGGACCCTTGATACAGAGCTCACCTATACCGTTTTCATCGCAGTTGACGAGCTTTGCCTCGACCTCGGGAATAGGTCTGCCGATTGATGCTGCCTTGCTGTCTTTATCTGAATTGCATATAACAATCGGTGAACATTCGGTAAGGCCGTAACCCTGGAAGGTCTGGATGCCGTACTTGTTCATATCTTCAATAATCTTCGGATCAATTGCCGCTGCGCCCGAAATGATAAGACGGATATTTCCTCCGAATGCTTCCTTGATTTTGGCAAAGAAAACATCGCTTGTATCAATACCGATTTTCTTGGTTGCTTTTGCAATTTTACTTGCTATTGATATTTTGAGTTTAGCACCCTTTTCTTTTTCAAGTGCTTTCTGAATACGTGCGTAAAAAAGCTCTATAACACGCGGAACAACAATGATAATGTCCGGCTTGTATTCCTGAAGATTCTTTGTAATGTAACGGAGTCCTTCACAGAAACAGATCGAAACACCGCCATAAACACAGCAAAGGAAAGTTACCGTACACTCGTAGGTATGGTGAATAGGCAAGAGTGAAAAAATACACTCACCATTATTGATTTTAACAATACCCATAATGGACATAATATCAGAACAGATATTACGTGCACTGAGCATTACCGCCTTTGACATTCCTGTTGTACCTGAGGTAAACAGAAGAACAGCGAGTTTATCCGCATCGGGTGTGATGTTTATATAGTCCTCGTTACCGTCACGGATGAGTCGTCTGCCGTCTTCAAGAAGTCGGTCAAAAGAAAGGATATCACCGTCATCCTCGGCATTATCCATAGAAATGAAAAGCATTCCTTCAGGAAGCTCATCACGATGGTCAAGGATTTTTTTGCCGAACTTTTTGTCAAAGATAATTGCCTTTGCTTCGGAAACCTCGAGAATGCTCTTGATATCTGCAAACGGAAGCTCCTTATCTGTCGGAACAACAACACCTGCACCGCAAGTGACTGCCATATAGCTCATACACCACTTGTAGCTGTTTGCACCTGCAACGGCAATGCGTGTATCCTTAAGACCGAGAGAAAGAAGCGCCGTGCCGAGAGAAAAAACGTCATCGTGGAATTGGTCGTAACTGATGTCAACAATCTGACCGACGGCATTCTTGACCTTAAACGCAGGACTGTTGCCGTAAAGAGCCATACTCTGCGTTAAAAGTTCCCTGAAAGTATTAAATTCTCTGACTTTATATAACGGACGAGTCATTGTTTTTACCTCTTATTATCCGAGAAGTTTTTCAACTGCTGCAAGCTTTACGCAAACTGCGAGAAGCTCAACTGCCTTTTTGAGTTCATCAACATCGGGGAATGACGGAGCAATACGGATGTTGCTGTCGTCGGGATCAATGCCGTACGGATAAGTTGCACCGACAGTTGTGAGTGTGAGACCTGCATCCTTACAGAGGTCACCGACTCTCTTTGCACAGCCGTTCATAACATAAAGGCTCACGAAGTAGCCTCCGTTCGGATTCTTCCAACGAGCGATGCCTGTACCGTCAAATTCCTTGCGGAAGCCCTCTGTAACTGCATCGAACTTCGGCTTAAGAATTGCCGCATGTTTTTTCATATGAGCCTTGATACCGTCAAGGTTCTTGAAGTATCTTGCGTGACGAAGCTGATTCATCTTATCGTGAGAAATAACCTGAATGGTCAGTCGGCTGAGGATTGCCTTAACGTTAGCATCAGAAGCTGCAAGGGCAGAAACACCTGCACCTGCAAAGCTGATTTTTGATGTTGAGCAGACCTCGATAAACATATCCTCACTGCCGTATTCCTTTGCGGCATCAAAGATATTGAGAAGCTTATCAGGAGTGTCATTGATGTCGTGAACAAGGTATGCATTATCCCAGATAACTCTGAAATCCTTTGCTGCAGGTTTGAGTGCCGCAAAACGTCTTACAACCTCGTCTGAGAAAGTGATTCCGTCGGGATTTGAATACTTAGGAACGCAGAATGCGCCCTTTACCGAACTGTCCTTTACAAGTTCTTCAATAGCATCCATATCGGGACCGTCATCATTCATCTTGACGGGAATCATTTCAATTCCGAAATGTTCAAGGATTGAGAAGTGTCTGTCGTAACCCGGTGCCGGACAAAGGAATTTGACATTACCCTGCTTTACCCACGGCTCGTCACCGCAGCCGAACATCATACACTGTGCGATATAGTCATACATAATAGTAAGACTTGCTGTACCGAAGATGATAGTATTCTTCATAGGTACATCCATCATCTCTGCGAAGAGAGCTCTTGCCTCGTCAATGCCGAGGAGGAGTCCGTAGTTTCTTGTGTCCGTACCGTCAACCGACTTTACGTCACTTGTGGAATTGAAAACATCAAGAACCTCGTTTGAAAGGTCAAGCTGATCCTTGTTCGGCTTACCTCTTGACATATCAAGCTTAAGACCGAGAGCCTTGAAGTCTTCGTACTTTTTTTCGAGTTCTGCTTTGAGTGAAAGCAACTCTTCTTTTGATAAATTCTTAAATTCTGCCATATATATCTCCAAACTTAAGGGGCACAGAATGTGCCCCTTTTATATAATCATAATTGATTTGAAATTATGCCTCAACAGTTTCTTTCTTATCCATATGCTTTGCGATGAAAGCCTTGATTTTGTTTTCGTACTCTTCCTTGGCATTGTAGTAGCTGAAAGCGTGAACTGTGTTGGGAACCCAGAGACAATCCTTTTCTACCTTGCAAGCCTCGTAAAGCTTCTTGCCGTGTTCAAACGGAACGAAGGTATCATCCATACCGTGAACAAAGAGAATCGGATTCTTTGCCTTGTACATATTTTTAAGAGGATTACTCTCCTCAAAGAAATAGCCCGCCTTGAGCTTTGCAAACACACTGCCGATATGAACGATTGGCTCGAAGCGGAAACCGACCATACCCTTGAGAGTGTTGTTCATAATTTCAACTGCAGATGTGAAGCCGCAGTCCTCAATGATAATTTTTACCTGATCGGGCGGTGACATCTCGTTACAGTTCATAACGGTTGCCGCACCCATTGAAATACCGTGGAGGATGATTTCAATATCCTCACCAAAGCGGTTTATAAGATAGTCTACCCAAAGAAGGATGTTTTTTGCATCCGGAGCACCAAAACCGATATAATCACCTTCACTTCTGCCGTGACCTGTAAGGTCGGGAAGAAGGTAGTTGTAACCGAGGTCGTTGTGATAAAACGGTGCAAAGTGGCTGAATTCGTCAGGTCCGTTGCACTTGTAGCCATGGACGCAGATAACAAATCTCTTTGACTTTTTCTTTGCAGGGAGGAACCACGCTCTCATATTGTCGCCGTTTACAGCTTTGAGAGAAAGGTCTTCAGGCTCGCAATTATAGAAATTACGGTTATTTCTCTGTCTTACCTCTGCACGTTTTATGTAAACCTCGCGTGTTTCTGGTTCTTTTTCCTTAAGAGGATCGGGACGCTTTATAGCATAGTCACAAGCAAGATTACCTGCAACTGCAGTAACTGCCGCAATACCGAGTGCGACCGTAGCGGCTTTACCCTTCTTTTTCATAATATCATCTCGCTTAAATTATTTTTTCTCACCAAGGAGCTTTGCAAGTTCATCCATAAAGGTGTTAATATCCTTGAATTGACGGTAAACTGATGCAAAACGGACATATGCTACCTCGTCTGTATCCTTAAGTTTATCCATCGCAAGTTCACCGATACGTGTTGCAGTGACCTCACGGTCAAGTGAATTCTGGAGTGTCAGTTCGATTTCGTCAACCATCTTTTCGATTGTATCAATCGAAACAGGGCGCTTTTCACACGCTCTCAAAAGACCGTTGAACAACTTTGCACGGTCAAAGGACTCTCTTGACTTATCCTTCTTTACAACAATAATCGGCACACTTTCGATTACCTCATAGGTTGTAAATCTCTTTGCGCAACTGGTACATTCTCTGCGTCGACGGATACGTTCGCCCTCATCTGTGGGACGGGAGTCGATAACCTTACTTTCAGAAAATCCGCAAAACGGGCACTTCATAGTCAGTCACTTCCTAACACTTCTGCATTTAAGCATATTATTAACGGGTATTATATCATACATCTATATATAATTTCAACATTTTATTACATATTTTCTAAATATACTTTTGCTTTTTTCAATTCTTCGGTATCGCCGAAGTTTCTGCGGTAAAGCTCGATTATCACGCTTTCGTTGTATCCGACATCATTCAGCGCATCAAAGAGCTTGCGGAAATCGTACTCACCCGCACCGGGAGCAAGGCATTTTTCCTGACCGAGACAGTCGCTTATATGCACCTGCAGAATCTTATCACCAAGCTGATTTATGAAATCGAACTCGCTCACTTCACAACGGCGGCACTGCTTGATATCAAGCACCATACGGAATTCATCACCCACGAGGTCGGCAACAGCTTTCATAAAAGCAGGGTTTCCGCAGTGGTGGTTATGCACATTCTCCTGCGCAATATGAAGTCCTGCTTCAAGTGCGGCATTGTTGAGCATAATAAAGTTTTCCGCATAAACCTCGGGCGTGGTCGGTGCAGCAACAAACTGTCCGTGCAGAACAACCATCTGCGCACCGATTTCGTTTGCTGTTTCAAAGTAATTTTTATAAAACTCAATTCCGTCCATAGTTCTGCGTTTATAGTCGCTGAACAGAAGATATGTCTCGTATGCCGATGTGAACGGATGAATTGAGCGCACATCCATACCGTAAAAATCTTTTATTGCTTTTATCTCGCTGAGAAGCGGTTTTTTCAGTTCTGACGGAGAGTTGAAGAAAATCTCTGCCGTCTTTGCTCCGAGCTCACCCACCGTACGCAAAGCCTCTTCGGTCTGCATCGGGTAAAGGCAGGAAGACGAAATACCAATCTGCATAATAATCACCGCCACTATAATAACATTATTCACGGATGTAGTAAAGTGATTAAAACGGGCATAAATATTATTAATTTGTTAATTTTTTCAAAAGGGGTTGATTTTTTCCAAAAAGGGGGCTAAAATAGATTTAGCACTCCGAAGCAGAGAGTGCCAAAATTAATTTATAATATATTTTCATAGGAGGCAATCATTATGAACATCAGACCGCTTGCAGACCGCGTTGTGGTTAAAATGACAGAACTTGAGGAAACAACCCAGAGCGGTATCATCCTTGCAGCAGCTGCTAAGGAAAAGCCCCAGGTTGCAGAAGTTCTTGCAGTCGGCCCCGGCGGAATCGTTGACGGCAAGGAAGTTGAAATGTACGTCAAAGTCGGCGACAAGGTAATTACAAGCAAGTACGCAGGTACAGAAGTTAAACTCAACAAAGAAGAGTATATCATCGTTCGTCAGAACGACATTCTTGCTATTGTAGAATAAGGGAGGAAAATAACGATGGCAAAGCAGATTATTTACGGTGAGGAAGCACGCAAGGCGTTGCAGAACGGTATCGATAAACTCGCCAACACAGTTAAAATCACACTCGGACCCAAGGGCAGAAACGTAGTTCTTGATAAGAAATACGGTGCTCCCCTCATCACAAACGACGGTGTTACAATCGCTAAGGACGTTGAGCTTGAGGATCCGTTTGAGAATATGGGCGCACAGCTCGTTAAGGAAGTTGCAACAAAGACAAACGATGTTGCAGGTGACGGTACAACAACTGCTACACTTCTTGCTCAGGCACTCGTTCGTGAGGGTATGAAGAACGTTGCAGCAGGTGCAAACCCGATGGTAGTAAAGAAGGGCATCAAGCTTGCAGTTGACGCTGCAGTTGAGGCTGTTAAGGCTAACTCAAAGCCCGTTACATCTTCAACAGACATTGCTCGTGTTGCTACAATCTCTGCTGCTGATGAAGAAATCGGCACAATCATTGCAGAGGCTATGGAAAAGGTAAGCGCAGACGGTGTTATCACTGTTGAAGAGTCACAGACTGCTGTTACAGATTCAGATATTGTTGAAGGTATGCAGTTTGACCGCGGTTACATTTCACCGTATATGGTTACAGATACAGACAAGATGGAAGCTGTCATCGATGACGCTCTCATCCTTATCACAGATAAGAAGATTTCAAGCATTCAGGAAATTCTTCCCCTTCTTGAGCAGGTTCTCAAGGGTGGTAAGAAGCTCGTAATCGTTGCTGAGGACGTTGAGGGCGAGGCTCTTTCAACAATCCTTGTCAACAAGCTCCGCGGCACATTCACTTGCGTTGCAGTCAAGGCTCCCGGCTTTGGTGACAGACGTAAGGATATGCTCCGTGATATCGCTATCCTCACAGGCGGAGAGGTTGTTGCTTCTGAACTCGGTCTTGAACTCAGCGAGACAACACTCGATATGCTCGGTCAGGCTCGTCAGGTTAAGATTTCTAAAGAAAACACAATCATCGTAGGCGGTGCAGGTGACAAGAACGAAATCGCAAACAGAGTTTCACAGATCAGAACTCAGATCGAAACAACAACATCTGACTTTGACCGTGAGAAGCTTCAGGAAAGACTTGCAAAGCTCGCAGGCGGTGTTGCAGTTATCCGCGTAGGTGCAGCAACAGAAACTGAGCTTAAGGAAAAGAAACTCCGTATTGAAGACGCTCTTGCTGCAACAAAGGCTGCTGTTGAAGAAGGTACTGTTGCAGGCGGCGGTGTTGCTCTTCTTAACGCTATCCCCGCAGTAAAGGCTCTTCTTGACAGCACAGAAGATGCTGACGAGAAGACAGGTGTCAAGATTGTTCTTAAGGCACTCGAAGAGCCTGCACGTCAGATCGCAGCTAACGCAGGTCTTGAGGGTTCAGTTATCGTAAACACAATCACAACAAACGAAAATACAGGTTGCGGTTACAACTTCGCAACTGGTGAATTTGTTGATATGTTCGAAGCAGGTATCCTTGACCCGACAAAGGTTACACGTTCAGCTCTCCAGAACGCAGCAAGCGTTGCATCAATGGTTCTTACAACAGAATCACTTGTTGCTGACAAACCCGACCCGGCAGCAGACGCAGCAGCTGCAGCTGCTATGGCAGGTCAGGCAGGCGGGATGTATTAATACCGCGAAAAAACTTTATATCTTACAGGCTTTCGGCAACACCGTAAGCCTGTTATTTTTTATCTGTTTCCAATTATTTTACAAATTTTGCCGTATCGCTGTTTACTTTTACCAAAAAAGTTGATACAATAGTTTTATCATTGTTTTGAGGTGATATTATGAGTAAAAAATTAAACGTTGCAATCATCGGTTGCGGTAACATTTCAGGTTCACACATCCCGAATTATCTTAAACTCGATAATGTTGAAATCAAGTATTTCTGTGACATTATCCCCGAAAGAGCAGACAGAGCCGTAGAAAAATACGGTTGCGGTACTGCAGTATACAACTACAAAGAGCTTCTCGGCAAGGACGATATCGACATCGTTTCTGTTTGTACACATAACGACTTCCACGCTCCTATTTCTATCGACTTTATGCGTGACGGCAAGGACGTGCTTTGCGAAAAGCCTGCTGCAAGAACTCTTGAAGAGGCTCTTGAAATGCAGAAGGTTGCACACGAGACAGGCAGAACGCTTCAGATCGGTGTTGTTAACCGTTTCTGCGACAATGTTAACCACGTTAAAAATCTTATCGCATCAGGCGAACTCGGTGAAGTTTATCAGGTTTATGTAAGCTTCCGTGCCCACCGTTCAATCCCCGGACTCGGCGGTGACTTTACAAACAAAGCAAAATCAGGCGGCGGTGTTCTTATCGACTGGGGTGTTCATTACCTCGACCTTACACTCTACTGCCTCGGTGACCCGACTCCCCTCACCTGTTCAGGCGAGGCTTACTGCAAGCTCGGTAAGGATATGAAGAATTACACTTACACAGGTATGTGGGCAGAAGATTCTTCAGATATGGAAAACGGCATCTATGACGTTGACGATTTCGTAACAGGCTTTATCCGTACAACAGGTGCTAACATCACCTTCAACGGTGCATGGGCACAGAACATCGGTGAAAGTGAGACTTTCGTTGACTTCATCGGTACAAAATCAGGCGTACGTCTCTACTACGGCGGCAAGTTCACAATGTATTCCACAATGAACGGTATGCTTACTGAAATCAAGACAGATTTCAAGACAACAGGCTTCGACTACGGTGCAGAAATCAAGGCTTTTGTTGACTCTGTTGCAACAAGAGAGCCCAACCAGGCACACATCGACAAGGCTGTTCTTACATCAAAACTTCTTGACGCAATTTACAGATCATCTGACGAGCAGAAAGAAATCACTTTATAATCGGAGGACGTTAAAATGGAAACCAGAATTTTTGAAAATGCAGAGGAAATTGCAGTTGCTGCTGCTGAACTTTACAAGGAACTTATCAACGCAAAGCCTGACGCAGTTCTCGGTCTTGCAACAGGTGCAACTCCTGTTCCTACATACGAAAACCTTATAAAAATGTACGAAAACGGCGAAATCAGCTTCAAGGATATCACAACATTCAACCTTGACGAGTATTGTGATCTTGATAAGTTCGACAAGAACAGCTATTACACATTTATGCACGAAAACCTTTTCTCAAAGGTTGACATCAACGAAGATAAGGTAAACTTCCTTGACGGTAATGCTCCCGACTGCGATGCAGAGAGCAAGAGATACGCAGAGGCTATCAAGGCTGCAGGCGGCATCGACCTTCAGCTCCTCGGTATCGGCACAAACGGCCACATCGCATTCAACGAACCCGCTGACGAGTTCACAGATGAGGCTTCCAAGGTTACTCTTACACAGAGCACAATTGATTCCAACCAGAAGTACTTCGGTGACACTCCGATGCCGAGATACGCTATGACAATGGGTATCGGCTCAATTATGCGTTCAAAGAAGATTCTTCTTATCGCAACAGGTGAAGCAAAGGCTGAGGCAATCAAGGCTCTTCATTCAGGTGAAATCACACCGAGAATCCCCTGCTCAATCCTCAATAAGCACGATGATGTTATCATCATGCTTGACAAGGCTGCAGCGAAACTCCTTTAATATCAGTCAAACTTCAAACCGTCTTATCCGACAGATAAGGCGGTTTTGTCTTTTATTCATCACTTTTTAAATAAAAGTATTTGTACAATATTCCGTTTTTGTCATATAGTTATTGCCTTTCGATACAATGTGTGGTATAATTTTGCCAATCTTAATGATGGAGAGGTATGAAAATATGAAACCTATGAAGGCTAATGTTGCGGGCAGAAAGTGCCCCAAACTCCCCGAATTTCAGACAGCTAAAGAAATTGTTCTTTACGGTGCACAGGCAGGCGGCGACAAGCTGCAGTATAAATACTACAACTTTGCAGGTGACGTTGAGGGCAAAACTTTTAATCAGGTAAACTACGAATTCCGTGGTATCGGTGAATACCTTTACAAAAGAGGTCTCAGCGGTAAAAAGGTTGCTATCCTCAGTGAAAACAGCTATTACTGGATTGCTTGTTACTTTGCAATCATCACAGGTAATATGGTTGTTATTCCGATGGACCCGAAGCTTCCCGACGAAGATCTTACCGATGTTATCGTAAGAAGTGATTGTGACGCAATTATCTATTCAAAGGATTTTGTTTCTTCAATTGAAATGATGAAGAAAACAGAAGGCGTTGTTCTTACAGATTACATCAAAATTGAAGACTACTATGACATTATCGAAGAAGGTCACGCTTACGCTAAGGAAACAGGCAAATCTTACCTCGACGAGCCTGTTAATCCCGATGACGTTGCTTTCATCGTTTACACATCAGGTACAACAGGCAAGAGCAAGGGTGTTATGCTCACACAGGGCAGTGTTGCTGCTGATGCTATTGCAGGTGTTAAATCTGCACCCAGCGGTCACGCTATCGGCTTCCTTCCTCTTCACCACACATATTCATGGGTAAGCGCACTCTTTACAGGTTGCCTTCTTTCCGAGTGGGGCTTCGTCTGCAGAAGTCTTAAGGACATTCAGAAAGACCTTGCAGAATATCATCCGCACAACTTTGCAGGTGTTCCTCTTGCAGTTGAAACAATTTACAAAAAGATCTGGTTCACAGCAAAGAAAACAGGCAGAGACGAGGTTCTTAAGAAGGGTCTTAAAATCAGCAACTTCCTTATGAAGTTCGGTATCGACAGAAGAAGAAAGATTTTCAAAACAATCATCGATAACCTTGGCGGCGAGCTTGCTCTCATCATCTGCGGCGGTGCTTACCTTGACGAAAAGTACGAGCGTGGTATGTACGATATGGGTATCCACATCGTTAACGGTTACGGTATCACAGAGTGTTCACCCGCTATCACAGCAAACAACCCTGACCACTTCAAGTTCGGAAGCTGCGGTACTCCCCTTGAGTGTAACGAAATCAAAATTCACGAACCCGACGAAGAAGGTGTTGGTGAAATTTATGTCCGCGGTAAGAACGTTATGAAGGGTTACTACAAAGACCCCGAAGCAACCGCAGAGGCATTTGACGGCGAGTGGTTCAAGACAGGCGACTACGGTTACATTGACGAGGACGGATTCCTCTTCTTCCGCGGAAGAAAGAAGAATCTTATCGTTCTGAGCAACGGTAAAAATGTTTCACCTGAAGAGATTGAAGATAAGCTTTCAACAATCGAGTATGTTAAGGAAGTTATTGTTTACGACGAGGACGGCTTTATCACAGCTGAATTCTTCCTTGATACACTTGAGGTTCCCGATGCAAAAGACAGAATCAAGGGTGACGTTAACTTGATTAACAAGAAGCTTCCGGGTTACAAGCAGGTCACAAAGGTTAAGACACGTGACACTGAATTCCCGAAGACAACAACTCTTAAGATTCTCAGAAATAATCACTAATCAACAAAACAGTCGGCTTGCAGTTTTTTCTGCAAGCCGATTTTTTGAGCTTTTATGAGTTTACATAAATGTGTCCATCAGGTTGTTTGCGGTCTTCATGGCTTTGTTTGCCATTTTTTTGTAGTTCATTTTCTTAGAGCCCTTCATCGTACCGCCGATAAGAGCCGTTGCACCGCCAACAAGCATTCCGACACCGACGCCTTTCATAATTGACGACGTTGTGTTTTTCATAAAAATCACCCCTTGATTATATTGTTTGTAAGTGTGGGTACAATATTCTTGGTTGCTTTTTTCCAAAGGAATTGATATAATTTAGTTCTGGAGATGATAATTTTGGAAAAACAGAAAAAAATTGCTTTAATCAACGATATGTCCTGTGTCGGCAGATGTTCGCTGACTGCCGCACTTCCTATTATATCCGCATGCGGTTTTCATTGCGTACCTTTTCCGACGGGAATTTTTTCCGCACAGTCGGAGTTTGACGGCTTCGTCTGCGCTGACCTTACGGATAAGATGCAGAGCTTTGCTGACCACTGGAAAAATATAGGCATCCGTTTTGATGCGATTTACACAGGATACCTTGCCACCAAAGCACAGGCTGAGACAGTCAAGCGTTTTCTGATCGACTTTAAAAAGAGTGACACTTTCTGCATCGTTGACCCCGTTATGGGTGATAACGGTGAATTTTACAGCGGTATTGACGAGAGCTTCGTTGAGGAGATGCGTTTTCTCTGCTCAATGGCGGACATCATCACTCCGAATGTTACGGAGGCACAGATGATTGCAGGTGTTGAATGCACCGCAGCACCGTACACCACGGCACAGATTTCGGATCTGCTTATCAAATTGCGCGGACTCGGTACACCAAGAATTGTTATCACAGGAATCGAGAGTGAGGACGGACAGATAGGCTGTGCCGTTTACGACAGTTTTACACGCAAGGCTAATATGTTCTTTACTCCTAAGGCTGAGGGTCGTTTCCCCGGTGCGGGTGATGTTTTTGCCGCTGCGCTTGTTTCTGCAGTTATGAACGGTAAAGAATTCACGGATGCAGTTCAGCTTGCAATGACTTTTACCTGCGACTGTGTTGAAAAAACTGCACCGTCTGACGAACCGAGAGGCTTCGGACTTCAGTTTGAGCCTCAGATACATAAATTGATAATGGCGGTGAAATAATGGCAACTCTTAATATTGTTCTCGTCGAGCCTGAAATTCCTCAGAACACGGGCAACATCGCACGTACCTGTGCTGCAACCGGTACAAGGTTGCACATTGTTGAACCGATGGGTTTTAAAATCCACGACAGAAAATTAAAAAGAGCAGGTCTTGATTACTGGCACCTGCTCGACATTACATATTATAAAAATCTTGATGACTTTTTCGAGAAAAACAAGGGTGGCGAATTCCGTTTTTTCACAACAAAAGCAAAGAACAAGCACACCGATGTTGAATATCACGATGATGTTTTCCTCTTCTTCGGTAAAGAAACAAAGGGATTGCCCGAGCAGCTGCTCTTTGACAATCCCGAAAAATGTGTACGTATTCCGATGATAAACGACTCCTCCGCACGAAGCCTTAATCTTTCAAACTCGGTTGCTATTGCCGTGTACGAAGTGCTTCGCCAATGGGATTACCCCGACCTGTTGTGTGCAGGTAAGCTGACACAATTCAACTGGGAAGATTCGGAGTAATTTATTTTGTTGTGCTTCCGAAACCGCCGTTGCGGATATCGGTAACATCGTCATCATAAGTGATACCGTATTCAACAAAAATGCCCTGTGCAAAACCCTGACCTGACTTGACTTCAACGACTTTACCCTCGTTGGAGTCATTTGTTATTTTTATAAAGATATGTCCCTCATTGTCAGAGTAGAAATAATCGCTGTCAATTACACCGACGGTGTTGTTCAGCTGAAGACGGAATTTGAAGCCGAGACCGCTTCTCGGATAAACCTTAAGCACCCAACCCTCGTCAATTTCACAACGGATACCTGTCGGAATTTTGAGAGTTTTTCCCGGTTCAAGTGTGAAGTCCACAGGACTGAAAATATCGTAACCTGCCGAGCCTGATGTTGCACGGCGCGGAAGACTGATTGCATCGTAAATTTCTTTTATCTCTTCAGGTATGCCGCCGAAATCGTCTGCCCACGCAGACATAAAGTTTTCAAAGCTGACTTTGCTGAATTTTGCCATTCTTTTCATAAAAAATCTCCATTCCTCTTGATACTGAAATTTTATCATATCACGTCTTAAAAGTAAACATATTGTTTTATAAGCTCACTTTTTTCATATTTTTATTTTGAAATATATTTACATTTTAAAAACTTTCTGCTAAACTGCACTTAAGTTTGGAAAAAATCCCGACTTAATTCCGTGATAGGGGGTTATTAAGTTGAAAGAAGTCAGTAACAAACCTATTCCGCAAAAAATACGCAACAAGCTGTATTCCTTTATCAAAGAGGAAGACGTCCTTTTTGCCGTCGTCGGAGACCTCAATCTCAAGGGTAAATATGCCGAATCTGCAGCAATTTTTCTTAAGGATAAGGTGATAACCTTTGACGATTGTCTTGATTCAGAATATGTAATTACCGAGTATTCCGACATTGAAGAGGCAAAAGTCAAGCGTCTTTACGGTAATGCTATTTTTAAGGTTAAGACCAAAAACGGCAAATCCGTATCACTCCTCAGGTTTTCTTATGCTGCAGCCGAAGTTGCTGATGCAGGTGCAAACTTCATCAACGTGGTTAACGAAAACGGATTCAGCACAGAGGAAGTCGAAGTTGTTAAAGCGGTTTACAACAAGCAGCGCAGTTTCTGTCCGAAATGCGGACGAAAACTCCCCAACCCTAATGCTGAATGTATAAACTGTTCGGGCAAAGGTAAGGTAATCAGCAAATTCTCCAAATACATTTTCCCCGAAAAGAAGTCACTTATTTTATGTATGATTCTGTCCGTTATCACAACGGCTATGGCACTTGTTCCGCCGTATGTCACAAAAGAGCTTGTCGATAACGTCATCCCACAGAACAATATGAACGGACTTGTTAAAATCATCATACTTCTTGTTGGTGTGTATATAATTCAATATGCAGTCAACGGTATCCGCTCTTATTGGTTGCGTCTGACAGGTAACAGAATTATCACGAGCATCAAGAAAGATATTTACGCTAAAGCGCAGTATCTTCCGATGAGCTTTTACGATAAAATCTCAACCGGTTCGGTTATCAACAGAGTCAACTCCGATGCGGCAGTTATCCAGAGCTTCGTAATGAAGATGTCTCAGGAAGCTATCGTTCAGGCTTTCACTCTTATCGGACTTGTAGTCATTATGCTCAGCATGGACTGGAAGCTGACTCTCTTCTCTCTCGTTCCCATTCCCATTGTTGTATTCTTTGCAAAGCTTTTCAGCAATGTTATCAGACCGAAATATATGCGTTTGTGGCGCAGAGGCTCTGCTATTTCCACAATTCTTGCAGACACAATTCCCGGCGTGCGTATCGTCAAAGCATTCACCAACGAACGCAATGCCATCCGCAAGTTTGATTCTTACTGCGACGAGTGGTACAACGAGGATAAAAAGGTTGCCGCTCCTGCTGCATTCTTCCCGTCCGTTATCACCTTCCTTGTTACCTGCGGTTCACTTGTAATCTGGTTCGCAGGTGGCAGAATGGTAATCGGCGGTGACAGCGGAATCACTCTCGGTCTTCTTGTTTCATTTATTTCTTACGCAAGTATGTTCTACACTCCCGTTAACTTCTTTGCAAACATCGGTGATACATACCAGAACACACTTGCATCGGCAGAAAAAATTCTCGACATCCTTGATGCCGAGCCTGAACCGAACTTTGGTGAGGGTAACACTGCACCGAGTCTTGAAGGCAGAATCGAATTCCGCAATGTCAACTTCTC
>JAZROM010000117.1:0-28816 GCA_045648745.1 Acutalibacteraceae bacterium
GCTCTGGGGTGAGGAGAAATGATGATTGCATTACGTGTCTTGAGAGCAAGCAAGCACTTGAAGATTGCTGTTGATGTGGGGTTTGTTGTCGGGATAACCGCTGCAACAACACCGATAGGCTCTGCTACCTTCTTGATGCCGAAAGCCTTATCTTCTTCGATAACACCACAAGTCTTTGTTTCCTTGTATGCATTGTAAATGTATTCTGCTGCGTAGTTGTTTTTGATAACCTTATCTTCAACAACACCCATACCTGTTTCTGCTACTGCCATTTTAGCAAGTGAGATTCTTGCCTTGTTTGCTGCAGATGCGGCTGCAAGGAAAATTTTGTCAACCTGCTCCTGTGTGTAGGTAGCGAACTTCTGCTGAGCTTCTCTTGTTCTTGCGATAGCTTCCTGAAGCTTTTCAACGCTATCTACAATTGCGTAATTTTTAGTTTCCATTTGTATCCTCCTGAAAATAAAATATTTGATTATTTGTTTATCTGATTTTTTAAATGCGCCAATGAAAGCGCAAGATTTTCGTTTTTAATAATTACCCCGTCAGGTACATCCAGTATACACGGTGCAAAATTAAGGATTCCCGTAATTCCGCATGACACCATCTTATCACAAACAGTCTGAGCCGAACCTGAACCGACAGTTATTATGCCGAGCTGTATTTTGTTGGCTTTGCAAAACTCTTCAAACTCGTTTATCGGCTGAATTCTGACCTTTGAGTTCAAATCTATAACCTTGTCGTTACTGTCAAAAGCCGCCGCGATTCTGATACCGAATTTTTCAAACTCGTCATAGTCAAGTAAAGCTTTTCCTAACTTACCTGCTCCGACAAGAACTGCAGGTGTAACATTATCGCAACCAAGACAGCTTTCGAGGTTTTCGATAAGCTCTGCCGTAACGTAACCGAGCTTCGGTTTACCCGCTCCGCTGATTGATGCAAGGTCTTTTCTGACCTGAACTTCACCAAGCGAAAGTTTTCTTGCTATTGCCGTTGCAGATATGTGTTCATATCTTTCTTCAGGCAAATTCCTGAGCAACTCAAGATATGTCGGTATTCTGCTGAGTGTTGCTTTTGAAATACCGTTTTTGCACATAAGAAAACCTCCCTCGCCTGACATCGTTAATATTTTAACAGCATAAATAAGTTTTGGGAATTCTTAAAATATATAATCGGTATTATCATTATCGATAACACCTATATCGATAGGCAAAAACAAACCCGACCTCAATTAAGAGATCGGGCAAAAATCAGAATCAAAGATATTTTCTTTTGGCTTCACACAGCTCTGTAATGAACTGCCTGTCAAGTTTAGATAATTTGTAACCATTTTTATAAATCAGAACATCCTTATATATTTTCTTGTTATCTACACATTTTTTCTGAACAAGATTATATCTTTTCAGAAGACTTTCCGGTGCAGGAGATACCCACATAAAGGTTTCGGGATTGTTTGAAAGCAGATCAAACTGACTTGCTCTTTCAAATATAAATATACGACGGTCAATGTTATCAGGAAGTTCTTCCTTAACCACCTTGGAAAGCGGCATTGACGGTACATAAGGATCTGCGTGTGCAATTTCAATAAAATCGGTCAGGTCATCAAAGGTAACAATTTCCTTTTTTGCAATAGGATTGTCAGCACTCATTATAAGCGAATAAGAAAACTCCGTGACCATTTCGTAGCAAAAGCCTTTTTCTTCAAGCATTGCTTTGAAATACTTATCGTAATTCTCCGCATACCTTATAATACCAAGCTTATAATCGTGCTCAAGCATATTACGGATTGTACGCTGGGAATTAGTTTCCTTATAAAATATTTCCGCCGCATCTTTTGAAAGAGACTTTGAAAACTGCGAAAAAGCCTCTGAAATATAACAGGCACGGGGAACGGAAATTGAAAACTTCTGCTTTTTAGAAGAACCTTTCTTGTAAAAGTTTTCAACCTCTTCAATCTGACTGAGAATTCCTTTTGCATAGTGAATGAATTCTTCACCTTCGGGAGTGAGTTCCATACCCTTTGCTGTGCGATCAAATATTGCAATTCCTATATCTGCCTCAAGCTCTTTTATGGAACGGCTGACGTTCGGCGCAGCAATAAGCAACGTTTCTGCTGCCTTATTCAGCGAACCGACTTTTGCAACCTCAACGGCGTATTTCATATGCAGAATATTCATGGATACTTCACCTCGATTCAAAGGTTTACTGAATAATTATACACCTTTCTACACTCATATTCAATATATTTTAAAAATTAGTTTGTTTATATTATGTTTCAACTAAAAATTTTTCAATCTTTACCATTCAACGAATCCAATTTTTTCTTCTTGTTTACAAAAACAATACTTTTGTATAAGACCTACCTCGTTTTGTGATGAGATTTTAAACAAAATTTGCTCGGTTTTGCGACACTATTAAAACGAGTGTGTTTTTTTCACCACAGCTTTCCCTGTAACAGATTTCAAAAAAGTTAAAAGTCAAAATATAAAATGTAAAAACAAATACAAACTGTTGAAAATGTCAAATGTTTGTGATATACTTTTTTCGATTAAATTTTTATTTTGGGGTGTTTATTTATGTCAAAGTGGATTGATAACAAAACCGTAATTATCACAGGTGCGTCAAGCGGTATCGGCAAAATGCTTGCAGAAAGACTTATGAAAGAGCACAACTGTAAGGTAATCGGTGTTGCAAGAAGCGAAAAGAAAATGATCAGCTTCGTTGAAGAGCTTGGCGATTATGCAAAGCTGTTTTCATATAAGCTTTTTGACGTTTCAAGCTATGATAATTGGCAGAGCTTCCATGATTGGCTTGTTGAAAACAACATCAAACCTGACGTTCTTATCAATAATGCGGGTGTTCTTCCCCGTTTTGACAGACTTATGAACTATTCAAAAGAAGAAATTGACGAATCGATCAATATTGACTTCTATTCAGCAGCTTACTCTTCAAAGATTATGCTCCCCCTTCTTCTCAAGAGTGAAACTCCTGCAATCATCAACGTTGCATCATCTGCAGCACTTATGGCTCTCGGCGGAACGTCAATGTATTCCGCAAGTAAAGCAGCAGTTAAAGGTTTGACTGAGGCTATGAGAGAAGAACTCAGAGGCGAAGCTTACATAGGTCTTGTTTGCCCCGGATTTACAAAAACAGATATTTTCAGAAACCAGGGCGAAACAAATGGTATGGATCTTATTAATATGGTTTCAACTCCTTGCCATAAGGCTGTTAACACAATACTTAAGGGTATACTTGGCAAAAAGTCATATATCGTTGTAGGATTTGACGGTAACGCAATGGGCAGATTCAACCGTCTTATGCCTGTACAGGGTTCAAGACTTTTCAGTTCAGTAATCAAAGCCTTTAAGATTGACCTTTTCGCTTCAACATTCGGATACGAAAAGAAGGGCGCTAAGAAATAAAATTAAAAACAAAGTCAGGAAACACCAAGTATTTCCTGACTTTTCTTATTTAGCCGTAAAATCTATTTTATCAACATCATAGCTTTTACCTTCATATCTGTTATGAAGGTTCTTTTTTTTGCTCTGATTGACTGCAAAAATCTGATTCGTAGAATAAAGAACTGCTATTTTTGTGTTCTTATCAACATTTTCTGTGAAATATTTTTTAGCTTGTTTGTAAAGCGGATCTTTGATTTTTAAAATATCAGGAATTTGTACCGACGATGAACAACAAAGCAAATCGCAAAGTATTTTTTCTCTTAATATTCCCTTGTCACATTTATCGCAAAAGAAATTGTAAAGATTTTCCGCATAGTCACTCAAGCGCATTTTGTTGCCGTTTACGGCATTTCCGAAATTATTAAAAAGGTCAAACGGTGAAATACCGATTTCATCCGTAAGATACTCAAGAGTAAGCAAAAAACGACCGCTGTTATAAAGTCTGTCAACAGCATCCTCGCAGTTTTTAAGCATTTTTATCTCTTCCGCCGAAAGCCACGGAGTGGATTTCACTTCATAAGGAGGCTCATCGGTAAATGTGCAGGGATACTTCTCCTTGTTTTCACGCATATCTGCACCGTAAAGCAACTTTAAAAATCCCATCTGGAGCATATGTGCTTTAAGTGAATATCCGATATCAAAACCTTTTTTAAAGCTCTCAAGATTTTCACCCGAAAGCCCTGCGATAAGGTCTATGTGGATATGCATATTGTTGAAGCTTATAAGCTTTCGGATGTTTTCAATAAGTTTTTCAGTGTTAGTTTTTCGGTTAATCAGGTTTAAGGTTTCTTCGTTAAATGACTGCATACCTATTTCAAGCTGCACGGCACCGTAAGGCATTGAGGACAAAATTTCAAGCGTACTTTCCTTTAAAATATCACCTGCGATTTCAAAATGAAAACACACATTCTTCGGGATTTGTCTGCCGTAATTCTCTTTGATAAAAAGCAAAATTTCGTTCGCTCTTTCTGCGTTTGCATTAAATGTACGGTCAACGAATTTCACCGTCTGTGTACCGCTTTGTGAAAGTCTGATTATGTCATTCTTCACTCTCTTCATATCAAAGAAGCGAAGCGGTGAGCATCTTCCCGAAAGGCAGAAAGCACAGCGGTAAGGACAGCCTCTGGCTGTTTCAATGTAAGAAATTCTGCCATTGAGACTTTTGAAAAATTCATCACTGTACGGTGACGGCGGAGTATCTGTGTATTCCTTTTCGGAATTTGTGATAATCTCACCGTTTTTTCTGTATGTAAGACCTGAAACGCATGTCAGATCACCGTTCATATTATCGAGAAAATCAGGGAAAGTCCATTCCCCTTCACCCGAAAGTACAAAATCTGTAAACTCATATTTTTCAAGAATATCTTTCGGACGGTATGCCACTTCAGGACCGCCAAGAACAATTTTGCAGTCGTGGCTTCTTTTAATTATACTGCAAATTTCAAGAGTTTTCGTAATGTTCCAGATATAGCACGAAAAAGCCACAACATCAGGCTTTTCATTGATGATTTTTTCGGCAAAGGACTCTGTATCACCGTTGATTGTACTTTCCATAACCAAAGTGTTATATTGATCCTTTGAGAATTCACGAACTCCTGCAAGCAGGCACCAAGGAGAAAGCGAAGCGTGGACATATTTTGAATTAAGACAAGAAATAATAACCTTCATATTTTCTCCTTCGTGAAACAGATTTAACGCATATAGAATACCACAGATTGAGAAACAAAGCAAATACAATCCCGCTCTGAGGCAAAAAAGAAAGTCAGGAAACACATAGTATTTCCTGACTTATCTTTATATTTCACACAACATATCAAGCGCGAGGGTGATGCTCCAGCCGTAATCTCTGATAGACTGATATTTCACTCTGAAATCGTAGGGCTCGACTACTGCACCTTTTCTGTTAAAGCAGTAAGGAGGAGTTCGGTTTTCGCTGTCGTAGAACTCATAAACCGTACCCGTGCGGTTATACCACCCGTTAATAACTGTGAGAGTTTTTTCTCTGATTTCACTTGCTAAGCCGACATATCCGTATGCCGAAAGTCCGTTTGAAATCATATAGTTGTAATTAATCCAGACGGGACCTCTCCACATATCAGAGCCGAAGGATTTATCCTTTTTCGATATACTCGGTATCGGAAACTCCGTACCGAATTCATCGGGATTTTTGAGATGTGCAACAAGCTCTTTGCATTGGTTTTCGTCACACACACCTGCAAAAATCGGCAGAAAAGATGCGACTGACTGCACCTTGTTAAAACAATTATTCTGAATATCATAATCGTAATAAAAGCCGTCTTCTTCACACCAAAGAGTATTGTTGATGTCGGTTTTTATTTTTTCGTGCCACTGACCGAAGAAGCATGAACATTCTTTATCACCCAACTCGTCAGCTATTTTTTGCATATAGCGTGTTTCGTTTGCAATATAGCAGGAAAAATCAATGGTATAAAGGTCGTTCGGTGTATCAAACCTTGGTGAGTTGTCCATTCCTGATTCATCGCAACGATTGTTCAGTTCAGGATTGGTGTGCCAGGAATAGAGTTCTTTTTCGCTTTTTCTTCTGTTCTTACTGCACCAAAGAAGAAAGGCTTTGTTCTTTTCAAGCACAGTCTTCAGAAATTCTTTGTTTCCGCTTTTTTTATAGACAAGATACGCTCCCCAACCTATAACCGGAGGCTGAGTGATATCGGAAATTTCATAAGGCTTTGCCATATGTGGGATAAAGCCGTCATCTTTCTGAATATCAAAAAGAGCGAGAATAAGATTTTCGGCAAGTACCGTATCAAGATGCCTGTGTCCGATTGCGTGAAAAACCGAATCCCACAACCACATATTTCTGTGAGGCAAGCGGTCAGGCGTTGACCATATTCTTTTGATATTTCCCTCGGGAGAATACAGCTGACTTTTCATTACGCTGATGCATTTAGCACACAATGACGCGTATTTGTGATCTTCGCTCAGTGTATTTTCGTAAGGTTTTATCTTTTGAAGTCTTAATTTTTCAAGGTCAAGAGTTATACCTTTCTCGCAAAGGGCAATTGCACCGTCCTCGCTGTTCGAGTAAGCAAATGCAAACTTATTGTTTCTTTTAAGAAGAGCCGTATACTCACCGTCAGAAGTATTGTGTATTTCTATGTCACCTTTTCTGATGATTTCACATTCGCCGTCAACACTGACAAAAACACCCGGCATACTTGCGATTTCACCTGTAACAAGGTGTCTTTCAGCAAAAATCATACTGAATTTTCCGACAAGAGTTTCAAGTGCAATCATATCCGACGTGACACAGCTGAATTCGGGAGCCAAACCTTGCATATCGCGGAAGAAAAGTGTTCTGCGACATTTCGTCTGAAAGATTACACCGATTTTATCTCCCGACAGAATTCCTGCAAAATCATCGGTAAAAAAAGATTCACCGTCAAGAGCAGAGAAGGCAAAAAGCTGTCCCTGTCCCCATTTTCTAGGTATCATTTTATTTCCTCCGCAGTTTATACTGTCTGGATTTCTTCAGTTTTTGCGTTAGCTCTTATTTCCTCGAGCTCAGCCATAATCTTTTCCTTACGCTTACCTGTGAAATTATCAAAGCACATAACAAGTGCAGGAAGAAGGTTACCTATAATACCGGGAATAACAACAAGCAGGAAAATTCCGTGAAGAGTTTCAGGAGTCTGAATAGCTTCAACCATTTCACCGTTAATCATCTGTGCGCTCTTATATCCGATAAGCGCAAGACCACCGTTTACAAGAAGCTCTTTCCAGAGAGCAGAAATTCTTGAAACCATAGTGCTGAAGGCAAAAACCATGCCCTCGTTACGCTGTGCTACACCGTACTTCTTATAGCTCTTCCATTCCATATAGTCAGTTGAGTCAGCAAGAAGAACTCTTCTTGCAGCATTCATACCTGCATTCGGAAGACCGCCGAGTGCGATGAGAATACCGACAATCCAGAGATTTTTATATCCGAACAACGCAAGAAGCAAATAACATATACCTGTGTGCAGGTAGCTTATAACTATAATATCTCTTGAAGAAAGCTTCTTTCCGATGAAAGGAATTGATAAAAGATAACCATAGGAAAGAGTTGCGGAACCTGCTTCAACATATGCTTTCATTCCGTATCTGTTAAGAGTCTGCTTGTAGAAGAACGGAAGCGAGTTGTAGCATACCTGTCTGATTGAGTCAATACACTGACTGAGCGAAAGAAGCAACAAAGGTCTGTTAAGAAGGATGAGCTTATAGTCAATTTTTACTTTCTTTTCTGTCTGAGGAGGCAGAACAAGATTTCTCTCCTTAAGTGTCATACAAGGCACCAGCATAGTGAAAAGACCGAGGATGCCGAAAAGGAGAGCAACTGAGAAGAATGCCCATTTTTCGGAGTTGTAATCACCGTCAAGCATATCAATTATAATCGGCACAAGACCACCGGGCAACATTGAGCCCAACGTTGAAGCAATCTGAGCAACAGTATAGAAATTTTTTCTTGATTTCGCATTAGGTGTCATTCGTACGGAAAGAGTGGACAATGCTACATCGAAAAATGTATCTGCAATATTAAAAGTAAGGTAAAGAATAAAACTCCACAAAACATTGAATGTAAGTGATGCCGAGGGAACAACAAAAAGAAGCACTGAAGAAAGTGTGAAAGGAATGGCAGAAGCCATCATAAATCTTCTTGCATTACCCTTGCCTGAACGGTTGTTATCAAGCAATGCACCGACAATAGGTGCAATAAGGATGTTCACGCCCGTGGTTGCTGACTTCATTGCAACAACATGGCTTGATTTTAGACCCATATAGTCATACATAAACTGGTCTGTATATGTACCGACGGAATCCTGACCCATACAGTTGCCGAAAATACCCGAGACATAACCAACCTGCTCCTTAAAGGCTACGTCAGGGTTGTTTTTAAATTCGTTGAATTTTTCTTTTAATTTCCCCATTGCTCTTCTCCTTATCTTTCTCTTATTTTACAAAGCTTTTATTGATGATTGTATATTCTTTCGGCAGAATAAGTGCCGTCTGCTTTAATGTTAAGCATTGTACAACCCTGAATCCATTCATTTTCAGGTGAGTCGAACTTGCTTTCCATATTGTAAACACCGTATCCTGACGGCTGAATGTAGGATAAAAGAAGTTCGTTGTGCATTGTGCCGAAGTTGTTCACGTGGTCGTGTCCGAAGTAAACTGCCTGTGCACTGCCTTTTTGCATCATTGCGTCCACAAGACCCGAATCAAATCCCGATTCGCACACGCCCTCTCTCTTTTCACCGTAAAGGAAATCATTTTCACCGTATTCTTTTTCCGCCTGATAGGGAGGAATGTGGACAACTGTTACAGATTTGAATTTGCCGTATTCCGCCTCAATAGCATCGTGCCTGGTCTTATACCAATCAACCTGTGAAGTCTTTACACCGTCGTAAACCTCACCGTCCTGAGTAACTCCATACTCTTTTTTGGATTCCTCTGTCATATAACTGCCTGAATCCATAAAGAAGAATACTTCTCTGATTTTATCATCAGCACCGAGAATGTTGATTGCATAGTTGCCGTTGCCGTCAACTTCTTCCTTGCCTTCGCGCATAAGACAGTAATCATACGAAGAGAAAATCTCAATATTTTCCTCTCTTGATACTGCCATAAATCCCTCACCCTCGTGATTACCGAGAACTGCTGCCCAATAAACACCAAGGCTTTCCATAAGCTCTGCAAACTCAGCTGTTCGCTTCTTGTTGAATCCTGAAGAAACATTATCTCCGCCGAAAATAACAAGGTCAGGCTGTTGTTCAGTTATATTCTTAACAAGGTATGAAACAGTCTGAATGTCTTTTTCTTTTTTACCGTTAAGGTGTGTATCGGTAAACATCAGAACCTTGAAGTCACCGTCACTCTTCTTTTTGAGCGTAACGCTATCAACAGCCTCTTTGACAATTTCAACATCGTTCTGTATTTTTTTAACAGATGAAATATCGTAGGAAATACCTTGTGAATTTTTATAAACCACAAAGCCTCCCGCAACGATTATTGCCACAAGGATTATTGCAACAATAACTTTAACGCCTTTTTTCATATTCACCAGTCCTTTATTTCAATAATAAAATCAATCCTATCTTGATTTTATCTGAGAGAAAATTATATGGCCTATTGCTTTTGCACCTTTGGTGATATAGTTGAAAATATTGCCCGAAATACCTGTTAATACAGGGCTTTTCAGGTCTTTTTCGTTTATTCCGTCCGAGGTACCGTCCCTTACGGTTATGTTGTCACCGTTAAAAGGCTGAACGGCTGAATCTTTCGGAGAAGACACTACCGCACCGTCGGCAAATGCACAAATTTCAGCTTTTTCCGTTTCACTTAATCCGTCTTTCGAAAGAGGATAAATTCCGAAAACAGCTGTTTCGGAGCTGCCGTTATATGATGGAGCAATACTTTTCCCTTGCGCCGCAACAAGAGTATAGACATTGAGAACCTGATCCTTTGCTCTGCTGAAATGATGTCGCTGCTTTCCGTAATATGTACCGAAGGGATTCATACGCACGGTTTTATCCTTTTCAAGGCGCATCGGACAATGAGCCATCGAGTTGAGTACCTGACGGGCATTTGCAACAATGATACCGCCGTTTTCATCGTACAATCCGACAAAACCACCTGTAAGCTGATGGTTAAACGATGCCAGATAATTGTTCTTTTTATCACATTCAGGGAAAGACTGTGTCCTGAAAGATGATACATCGTCCATAAAATTTCTTTTGATAACAGAAACATCACCGTCAAGTTTTGGTGTAAGCTGAAACGGTACAGCTTCTGTCCATTTCATATCGCTGAATCTGCCAAGAGCAGAGTTTTCTGTTGAAATTGAAGTGGTTTCGGCGGTGTACGGATATTTTACGGTTGTTCTTACAAAAACTGCATCAGAAAAATCCGTTTTGAAAAAGTCGTAAGTAAAACTGCCACCATTTATTTCTTTCGGCAGGTGAATTTCGCCTTGAATTCTTATACCGTAACCATCACCTGCAAGAACCAACTGCGAAACCTTTGTGTTTTCAAAGTCATATCTTTTATTGTTGTAAGTAATGAAAGACTGAAGAAAATCTTTTGTGCCTATAACTCTTTCATCACATTTTATAAATTCAATGTTTCCTTCGGGAGAAAACATAATTGAAAATCTGTCTGTTTTGAGAAGATTGCCGAAAACAGGAAGTTCTTTTTTGCTGTTGAACCCTACTTCTATCTCATATTTATCTTTGATTTCTCCGAATTTCATCATAAGAAAAGCAGAAGAACAGTCGTCAGCTGTCGGCACAGCCACAAAACTTTCCAGAGTATCGGCTTTTATATTAACGCATAAAAGGTCAGATATTTTCTTTTTAATTTCAAGCTGAACACATTGCAGTGATGATTTGTTTGTGTTGTAAACCGTAAGCTTCTCAGTTTCAGGTAATGCAGAAACTTCACTTCGGATAACTTCATCACTCAACTCGAGTGCCGTTTTTTCTCTTTGGATATTCAACACGGGAGTGGCAAGGCCGAAATGCGTTGTTGAAAGCAGAAGAACACGCGAATCAAACGAGGGAGAAAGCTTATCGTCATTACTGTTGACCTTCGCCATCATTCTTGCACGTTCAATTCTTGTCCATATCTTTCTGTTAAAAGGTTTTTCTGACCACGATGCATAACCTGTAAAATTACCGTCTGCCGTATCATGAGTGAAGTTGATTTCACCTGCAGAACCGTGGGTTTTCAGGTATCCGCCCGGAGTGTCAAAAACGATATACGGAAGATCGGCAATCTCTTCAACAAGTCCGTGAATGCCGTCAGTATTGGCGATTTTACCTGTAAGCGGTCCTAAATCCAGAGTCTCCCAGAAAATCGCATCCGCGTCCATATTGATAAAGAGGAACAGATCTCTGTTAATTTCTCCGCTTTCCTGTTTTTTGCGCAAATCCTTGACCCATGCGCGTAAGCATCCTGCATCGGCTACATCGGCATTGCTGTATGTAGGAATAACCGTCAGGCTCTCACCCTTGTAAGAGTATGTAACGGGATTGAACGCAGCTTCATCAGGAAGCTTAGGAATAATAGTTCTGAATGCATCAAACGGCACACAACTGTAATAAAGGCAAAGTGCCTTTATCCCGAGCTTATTATATAACGTAACCTGCGACGGAGTAAACATAACTTCCTGAGGTCTGACGATTTTTTCACATGTGCCGAATATATCCTCAAGGCCGCTCGAGTTTTTATTTGTAACGGCAAGATTTATACTTTCGCAGAATTCCTCCTCAGTCATCGCAGAAAGTGCACCGTTATTGAAACCCATGATGATGTTTTCGTCACCGTATTTTTCAACGCGATCTTTCATTTTTTCAATTATATCAGGTGCATATTGGGGCAGAATTTTCTGAAGTGAAAAGAAATTTTCGGTATCCCACGTACCTTTTACAGGTATACCTTTTTTGTTGAATTCAGTAAGCGTATCAAGAATTTTTCTGATTATTCTGATATCTGAGCCGAATCCGAGATTGTCATTTGTATCTCCTCTGTAGGAATGGTAGCAGTTAACATGAAATCCGTAGGCGACATGAATCTTATTATCTGTCATACTTTTTCTCCCCTTTTTCGTAAATAATATTTTAACACATACACTATCTCAAAACAATCTTTTTTTATTGCTTTTTCGAAACTATATATGTTATACTTTTTACTATAGTAAGAACGGAGGCATAATATGAAGATTGGTTTCACTTCAACATCATTCAGACAAATCAAAAACATAGAAAAAATAGTAAAAATCGCCTCAAAAGCAGGTGCTGACTGCATCGAATGGGGCGGAGATATACACGTCAAGGATGTGCAGACGGCAAAACGCGCTAAAAAGCTCTGTGATGATGCAGGTATAATCATTTCTTCTTACGGCAGTTATTACCGCGTCGGAAGCAAAAATGCCGACGAATGGAAAAACATCTGTGAAATCGCATACGCAATGGGCGCAAAGTCTATCCGTATCTGGCTCGGTAATTGTGACAGCGAAATAACAGATGAAAAAACATATAATCTTTTGGTTGAAGACGCAAAAGCTATCTGTTCCGTTGCTAAAAAATACAATCTTACCGTATGCCCCGAATGTCACGATAACACATTCAATAACAATACCGATGCATTCCTGAAAATTTATCAGGCTATCGGCTGCGATAATTTCAGAACATATTTCCAGTCGAGATACAAACGTACGGAATATGATCTTGACCGAATTGAACGCACACTGCCTTACATCGAAAGTGTACATATTTCATATTCCGAGCAGTCAAGAGAACAGTTCCCGAAATTTAACCCGAAATACATAAACACATTACTCGATAAAATTATTTCATTGAACTTTGACGGCAATATACTTGTGGAATACACCTATTTGTTCTGTTGGGCAGGTATTGCTTCATCGATGAAGAAAGACATTGCAAAAATCAAAGCGAAGGTAGGACAAAGAAAATGAAAATAGCACTGTTCGGCACTAATCAGCTTCAGTTTTCAAAAGTTTATACTCCCGAAGTCCTTAAAAAGCTCGGAGAATACGGCGAGCTTTCGCAAAAAATAAATCAAAGCAATCTTGAGGAAAACGCAGAGTTTCTTGCTGACTGTGAAATTGCCTTTTCAACCTGGGGAATGCCTCAGTTCACAAAGGAAGAAATAGCAAAATATATGCCGAAACTCAAAGCGGTCTTTTATTCAGCAGGCACGGTCCAGTACTTTGCAAGACCCTTCCTTGAAAGCGGAGTAAAGGTTTTCAGCGCATTTGCAGCAAACGCAGTGCCTGTTGCTGAATACACCTTTGCGCAGATAACACTTGCGGCAAAGGGATACTTTCAGTCGGAAAAAAATTACCGTTTTCTCCCTCTTCGCGCACTTGCTTTTGCAAACTCATCAACAGGTAATTTCGGTTGCAAGGTAGGACTCGTCGGACTTGGTGCAATCGGTAAAATGGTAGCAGAAAAGCTCAAGGCACTCGATGTTGAGGTTTACGCTTGTGACCCCTTTGTTCCCGAAGAAACGGCAAAAGAGCTCGGAGTTACACTTGTCGATATGGAAACGCTCTTCAGCGAATGCGACATCATCAGTAACCACCTTGCAAACAAGCCTGAGCTTGAAAATATATTCAACGCAAAGCTTTTCAAAAAAATGAAGAAGCGTTCGACTTTCATTAACACAGGCAGAGGTGCGCAGGTTGCAGAATATTCTCTTGCGTGGTCACTTCTGTGCCATCCGTCCAGGACTTTTGTTGCCGATGTTATCAAGAACGAGTTTTTCCCATATATCTGTCCCCTTTTCTGGTGTCCGAATGCAATTCTGACTCCGCATATTGCAGGCAGTACGGGTAAAGAACCACAGAGAATGGCTTACTTTATGATGGAAGAAATGGAAAGTCTCCTTGCAAATGAGCTCACAAAATATGAAGTTACACTTGAGTCTCTTGAGAGGATGGCATAAGCCTATGACTGTCATTTATATATTCTGTGCCCTTGCCGTTTTTCTTGTGTTACTGACGGTACTCGAGCTTGTCCGTCTGATAAGGATGAAGCCTGTGCCCGATTCTCCCGACAAATCCGATGCTGACAAGTATTCACTTAACATAAGCGGTAAGAGCTTCGAAGATTTATATCTTTATCTCTCGGGAGAAAAAGAAAACCCGTCTTTTTCGGAAGACGAGGTTTACGCCTTACTTTTTAAGCAAAGTGAATATATGCGCAACCGTTTTGACTGTGCTGATTTCAGAGCGCAGATGCTTTTTAAAATCTACAAGGACTGCGCAGACAAGCTCAGCGACAGGTGCAAAGAGCTGATAAAAAACACTTTTCTTAACTTTAAATATTTTATGGATGAGCCGGGCGACGACAGTATGTGTTATTGGTCGGAAAATCATCTGCTTTTGTTTGCCGTGAGCGAATATCTTGCAGGTCAGGAATGGCCCGATGAAGTTTTCACAAACAACGGTATGTCAGGCAAAGAGCATATGAATAAAGCAAAAATCAGAATTGATGCGTGGATGGAACAGCGTTTCAATTTCGGCTTTTCGGAGTATCTGAGCAACAACTATCTTGCCGAAGACATCTCACCTATGGCAAATTACATTGCATATTCAAACGACAAAAAATCCGTAGAACAGATGAAAATTGTTATGGACACACTCTGGCTTGATGTTGCGCTCAACAGCGTCAACAACCGCTTTGTCGCGGTAAGCTCAAGAATGTACGGCAACAACAAGGCAGGTAATTTCTACGGCAACAGCATACAGGCTGCTATGAATCTCCTTTGGGGTATCAACGGTGCAGAAGATGTACTTAACAACCCTCACCTTTCCGAAAAAGAGAAAGCGCAGATTAAGGCTTCACTTGAGAAAGAGCCGAATTATATTGTTCTGTGTTTTAATGATATTGTAAAAAAAGGCATCTACACTCTGCCTCAGGCAATTAAAGATATCGCACTCTCAAAAGAAAGCTTTGTTTCAAAAATGAGTTGCGGACTCTCGCCCTCGGATATGGTGAAAGAAGGTCTTGTAGGTCAGGAGCCTCATCAGATTATGGCACAGATGGGCGCAGAAACCTTTACAAATCCTGAAGTGATTGAAAACACGCTCAGATATCTTAAGGATAACAAAATGTATCGCAATGCGTTTGTAAGTTATTTTAAATTTCTTAATCTGACAGTGTTCAAAGCAGTTAATTGGAAAAAGTTTGCGGCAAAGCACAACATTATGCCTCACGGTATCGCATTGGGCAGAGGCAATGTATATACTTACCGCACGGCGCACTATTCAATGTCAACTTCCGTTTGTAAGGGTGTTGATATGTGCGGTGCACAGGACCACGAGTGGAGTGCAAATATCGGTGAAACACTTGCGCTTTTCACCACACATCCTGCAGGAGACGGTGACAGCAGATACGGCGCTTCTCCCGGCTACTGGATTGGTAACGGCAGACTCCCGATGAGTGTTCAGAATGAGAATATAAACATAACAATATATAAATTGCCCGACAAAAAACGTCTAGGCGAGTCCGCTATAGCGTCAATGACACACGCCTATATGCCGAAGGATTTCTATGATGAATTTGAGCTTTGTGAAAATACAGTCTTTGCAAGAAAAGACGGTGTTTTCGTCGCACTGATTTCAAACGGTGAAATGAAATTCAAGCCTTTTAATCAGAATTCTGCAAACGGGGTTCATAAAAACAGAATTTTCCCCGACGAGATAAAACTCAAAAGTGAATTTGATTTATGCAGATTCGGCGGTGATTATCATATTTATATCACCGAGCTTTCAGATGCAGATAAAGAAACTTTTGATGAATTTAAAACAAGAATCAGAAGCAATACCGTTAACTTCGGTATCGACGGCTCTGCCGCTTATACAACCGCTTCAGGCACTATTGAAGTTTCATATGACGGCAGATTCAATGTTGACGGAAAACCTGCTGAAAAAGAATTTGCCCGTTATGACAGTAAGTTCTGCAAGGCAGAAAGAAAGTCTGAATCAATTACCGTTAACAGCGGTAAAAACCGTTTGGTTCTTGATTTTAAACGTGCAACACGATTCCATTAATTCTTCAATGTATAAAACTAATTAAAAAGTTGGACAAGCCTGTCCTGACGCATAAAAATATCCCGTACAACGCTGTGCTTATATTCAACGCAGCTGTCGAAAAATAACAACAAGCCGCCGATATGTTTTTCGGCGGTGTTTTTTATTCTGATTACATATCTTGTATTTCAGAATTCACTGTGATAAAATAAAGCAAAGAGCCGGGAGGTGTTCATTATGAAAAAAATTGTGCAGGTAGGATGCGGAATCCGTGGTATTGAGGGTTACGCAGAGCCGATACTTAAGGATTTCAAGGAACATGTTCAGCTTTGCGGTGTTTATGACATCAATCCGAAGCGCGCTGCACTCGTAAGTGAATATGGCGGTGTCGAAGTTCCTGTTTATGACGATTTTGACAAAATGCTCTGTTCGGTTAAGCCCGATACAGTTATTGTTACAACCATAGACAGTATGCACGATTTTTACGTTATCAAGGCGCTTGAAGCAGGTTGCGACGTTATCGTCGAAAAGCCGATGACAACGACTTTTGAAAAGGCAAATGCTATAAAGGCGGCTGAAGAAAAATCAGGTAAAACAGTTACAGTTGTTTTTAATCTGAGATATCTTCCGTTTTTTGCAAGAGTTAAAGAACTGCTTAAAAGCGGAGTTATAGGCGATGTTCTCAGCGTTCATTATGAATGGATGCTCGATACACTGCATGGTGCAGACTATTTCAGACGCTGGCACCGTAAAAGAGAAAATTCAGGGTCTCTGCTCGTTCACAAGTCAACCCATCATTTTGATCTTATCAACTGGTTTTTAGAAGATGATCCTGTGGCAGTCAATGCTTTCGGTTCAAGAAAATATTACGGTCCGACGCGTGAGAATCGCTCACAGAGATGCATTACCTGCCAATATAAAAAGAGTTGTGAGTTTTATCTTGACATAAATCAACCGCCGATGGATAGACTCTATCTCGCGTGTGAAGACGTGGACGGTTATTACAGAGACAATTGCATCTTTTCGGAAGAGATTGACATTGAGGACTCCGTGAGCGTTAATGTACTTTATAAAAAAGGTACTGTTATGAGTTATTCACTTACTGCACATTCACCGATTGAAGGCTTGAAAATAGCATTCAACGGTACTGACGGTCGTCTTGAATTCTGCAAGATGGACGGCAGATATTCAGACTTTGCACAAGGAATCAATAATGTTATTACGATTTACAACCGACTTGGTGAAAAAATCACCATAAATGCTCCTCAGGATTTACCGGGCGGACACGGAGGTGCTGATGAGAAAATCAGAGAAAACCTGTTTATCGGATGCATAAGCGACCCTCTTGGTCAGATGGCAGACACACGTGCAGGCATGATGTCAATCGGTATCGGAATGGCAGCAAACATTTCTATGTCGGAAAATCGCAGAGTTTATCTGAGTGAGTTTTATGACGAACTTAAATAAACGGATATTGACATAACAACACATTCAGCGTAAAATTAAATAAAAATATTAAAGGAGAAGATACGATGGCAAAAATTCTTATCAGCCCCGGCAAATATGTTCAGGGTGCAGGCGAAATGAAAAAACTTTATGACTACGCAAAGGGTTACGGCAAAAAGGCACTTGTTCTTATCACCGAGTCAGGTTATAAGAGAATCGGTGCAACTGTAGAAAGCAGCTTTGCAGGTCAGGATTTTGAGCTTGTTTTTGATTATTTCAACGGCGAATGCTCAAAGAATGAAATCAACAGACTTATCGGAATTATGGAAGAAAAAGGCTGTGACCTTGTTATTGGTATCGGCGGCGGTAAGATTCTTGACACATCAAAGGCTGTTGCATATTACTGCAAAACTCCTGTTCTTATCTGTCCGACTATCGCATCAACAGACGCACCCTGCAGTGCACTTTCAGTTATCTACACTGATGACGGCGTTTTCGAGGAGTATCTTTTCCTCCCTGCTAACCCGAATATGGTACTTATGGATACTGACATCATTGCTGCATCACCTGCAAGACTTACTGTTTCAGGTATGGGTGACGCACTTGCAACTTACTTTGAGGCAAGAGCAGTTATGGCAAAGGATGCAGGTACTTGCGCAGGCGGTAAGGTAACCTGTGCTGCTATGGCACTCGCAAAGCTCTGCTTTGACACACTTATGGCGGAGGGCGTAAAGGCAAAGATTGCTCTTGAGGCAGGTGCTTGTACTGAGGCTGTAGAAAAGGTTATCGAAGCAAACACACTTCTGAGCGGTATCGGTTTTGAAAGCGGCGGTCTCGCAGGTGCACACGCTATCCATAACGGACTTACAGTTCTTCCTGAATGTCATCATATGTACCACGGAGAAAAGGTTGCTTTCGGTACACTCACACAGCTCGTTCTTGAAAATGTTGACGGCGATGAGCTTGAAAGCATCATAGGCTTCTGCATTGAGCTTGGTCTCCCCGTAACATTCAAGGAACTCGGCATCACAGAAGTTACAGACGAGAAGCTTATGGCTGTTGCAACAGCAGCTTGTGCAGAGGGCGATACTCTCCACAATATGCCTTTCGAAGTAACTCCTGAAAAAGTTTGTGCAGCACTTAAAGCAGCTGACGCTTACGGAAGATACTTCCTCGGCGAATAAGATATTAAAAGTTCATTGGCAGTACACCAAAGTGTACTGCCAATTTTTTATACTTTAATTTTCATAAGTCCGTGCTTATTGCAGTAGATGTAAATATAACCCCTGCCACGTAGTTGGAGGCGCGTCTCTGCGTTACCTTCGGGATACAGTTTAACAAACTGAACTCTGTCCGACGTCAGATATGCAATAAATGAGATGAAGTGTTTTTTTGTCATCGGATGATTGACAGTGATAAATCTCTCATCTTCAACCTTTTCGATTGTTATCTCGTGTTGGTCGTCAGTTTCTTCAGCTTCAAGCGGAGGTAAGGCAATTCCGCAGCAGCTGATTACAGTGTCACCTGTTGTGCGGATAACATTACCGCAGACAGGGCAAACGTAAAATTTTGAACACAGCATATTCGCTGAGGTGTTACTGTTTTTCACCGTATAGCCTGACATAAGCTCCATAACTGACACACCGAGCACTTTTGCAAGCGGCTCAATCAAAGTGATATCAGGCAGACCTTTTGCTGTTTCCCATTTCGAGACAGCCTTACTGCTGACACCTATTTCTTCTGCAAGCTGTAACTGTGTCATACCTTTTGCTTCACGCATATTTTTAATAGTTTGACCCGTGATATATGTGTTCATATTTTTTCTCCTTAAGTGTTATGGATATATTATAACTATGCATCTTAACAAATACAACCTACGCTTAGTGGAATCAGATGACAATAATTGATTTTGCTATTGTTTTATTAATTAAAAGTGGTATAATATTCGCATAAATTTAATATGAAAGGTGAAGAAAAATGTTAGCATTTATTAACAAAATAATCACAGTTCTTCTCGTGCCGATTTATTTGTCAACCTGGTCACCCGTGTACCACATCGTGAAGCTTCTCAACCCTCCTCAGGAATTGATTTCGATATCAGAAAATGGTATCGGTTCACCTGAAGATCCCGTTTATCTTACGGCACACCGCGGTGTGAGCGCACTTGCTCCCGAAAACTCCGTTCAATCTTTTGTTGAAGCAGTAAATCACAACTATTACTCAGCAGAGTGTGACATTCAGCTTACGAAGGACAATGAGTGGGTTGTTAATCACAACAGTGACACAGACGCCTGGTTCTGCCAATACGCTGATATCAAGGATTGCACACTTGAAGAACTCAAGACTTTCAGCTACAAATGGGGCGCAAACTTCTGGAAATATCCTGATATGAGAATTGCAACGCTTGATGAGTATCTTGATGTTTTTGTAGGAAGCAACACAAGGCCGCAGATTGAGCTTAAGGCAGAAAACTATGACCTGCTTTACACTGTAGTTGATGCAGTTAAAGAGAAGGGACTTACAGAACAGGCAATTATTATTTCATTTGACCTTGAACAGCTTAAGGTTATTCACAATATTGATCCAACTATTGAATTGTGGTATCTTATCGATGAAATCACTCCTGAAAACATAGCGGCTGCACAGGCAATCGGTGACAACGTATGGCTTTCACCCAGCTACAGTGCAAACACTCAGGCAAGCATTCAGCTTGCGCTTGATGCAGGTATAGGCGTTTCGTTCTGGACGGTTAACACCCTTGAGGATGCAAAAATGCTCTATGATATGGGTGTAAGATATATGGAAACGGATATACTTTGTAACTGATATCAAAACATAGCAAAAACTCCGGGACATCCCGGAGTTTTTTATTTGGTTATTTAAATTATTGAGTAGATTTTTCAACGTTATCAACCGTAATAGTATGAAAGGTGTCATTAATATAAAGAAAAAAGGGTTGCGTGTTTCCACGCAACCCTTAGGTTTAAGAATTAGTCGGATTATTCAACTGTGTAGTCAAATGCGCCAGCTTCAACCCACTTACCGTTTTCACGAACCATGATAACGATTGTGTTAACGCCTTCGTCATTTGCCCATGCCTTACCATCGAACTGAAGGTCACCGTTCTCAAGAACTGTAGCCTTGTCAGCGTAGTAAGTTGTTGTTGTACCGTTAGCCATACGGAACTGGATACCCTGTGCATCAGGACCAACTACAACTGTTGTTGCGATTGCGCCCTTCTTGCCTGAAAGTGCTACAGGCTGAATGTCACGGAGTGATGCATCAAACTCAGGCTCTACGAACTGGAGTGTGAATGCATATCTCTCTGTTTCCCAAACGTATCTTGTACCAGAGATATACTTTGTACGAACTTCTACGTCAGGACCGATGAGGTTAGTGTTGATTGTCCAGATTTCATAAGCAACTGCACGATCAAGCTCGTTAACTTCTTCACCGTCAGCGTTGAAGCTCTTGATTGTTACGTTCTTATTGTATCTGTCATAAGTTCTTGTACCACCGTCTTCTTCGATGAACTGTACCATAGCAACTCTGCCGTTTACAACAACGTCAAATGTGTTATGAGTATCTTCAGCCGGTTTGTATGTGATTGTTGAAATGTTAGAAACAACAGGCTTAGCTACAACATTGTCAAGAGCAGTGTTAAGATCTGCTGCTGCTTTGTCGATTTCAGCCTGAGCTGATTCACCAAGACCAGACTTGATAGCCTTAGCTGCTGCAAGAGCTGTTTCTACTGCTGCCCATGAATCTGCTGTCCATGCGTTCTTATCATAAGTACCTGCACGGAGGATAGCTGCGTCAAGAGCTGAGTAGTCAGCCAACTTCTCAAGGATGCTATAAGCTGCAAGGATAGCTGCTGTTGCTTCATCAACAATGTTCTGCTGATCCTTTGTAAGATCCATCGGAATATTAGCTGCTTCGTTAACTGCGCCTCTGAATGCTGCGTATGATGCAGTAGTGTAAATTGTTTCGTCCATCACCCATGCATCATTAACAGCCTTGTTGAATGCTGTGTAATCAGCGTATTCAACTACAACTTCTTCAAGTTCAGCGATAGCTGCACGGATAGCTGCTGCATAACCGTCAACTGTTGCCTGGAAGTTAGCGTTGAGTGTGTAATCAACCTTAGCAATCTCAGCGTCAACTGCTGCGATTGAATCCGGTGTGTAGTTAGCTGCTGCCTTAGCTGCTTCGAACTCAGCCTTAGCTGCTTCTACTTCTGCATAGTCAGCTGCAGGAGCAAGTGCAAGTGCTGTCCAAGCTCTGTTGAACTTGATATCCTGAAGCTTAGCCTGTGCAAAGAACTCATGTGTATAATCAGCAACATAAGTGTCGATAGCTGCTGCTACTGCATCGTATGTTGAGTATACATAGTCGTCTCTGTCATATGACTTAAACTCTTCGATCTTTGCAAGAACGTCTGAGTTGTCATAATCTCTGAATTTTGCGTTTGCAATTGCAGCGTTGATTTCTGCTGCCATTGCATCAACCTTATCCTGATCTGCCTTCTTGAGACCTTCTACAACGTTAGCAAGAGCTGCGTTGATAGCTGCAAGAGTAGCATCGTCATAGCTGTTGATGCCTTCATCTGTCTTAGCAAGGATAGCCTGTGCTGCTGACTTAGCTGCAGTTACCTTTGAGTAGTCAGCGTCTGCGGGAACAAGAGCCTTGATAGCTGCATCAAGATCTGATGCTGCCTTGTCGATGATAGCCTGATCCTCTGATGTGAGGTCACGAGCTACACCCTTAGCTGTTGCAAGAGCTGTGTTAACAGCTGCGAATGATACATAATGATCAGCTACGAGAGCTTCTGCATCTGCGATAGCCTTATCAAGTGCTGTGTAATCAGCGCCTGTTGCGGGAACAAGAGCTGCGATCTTTGCGTTAAGAGCGTCTGCTGCTGCTGTAACTGTAGCCTGAGCTGTGATCTTGAGGTCACGAGCTACAGCCTTAGCTGCATCATAAGCTGCCTTAGCATCGTTGTAAGATGCTGATGTCCAATCCTTAGCTGTAAGAGCTTCGAAATCAGCGATAGCCTTGTCGATAGCTGTGTAATCAGCTGCCTTCTCATCAAGAGCTGCAAAAGCTGCTGTGAGTTCTGCAAGAGCTGCGTCGATTTCATCCTGTGATGTAGCAACAAGAGCCTTAGCTGCTGCAAGAGCTGCGTTGAAGCGACCTGCTGTTTCATCTGTGTAGATAGATGTATCTGTATCTTCTACTTCAGCAATCTTAGCTTTAAGAGCTGAATCGTCAAGAGCTACTGCAAGAGCGTCGATAGCTGCGTTAAGAGCTGCTGCTGCTGCATCGATTGTGCCCTGCTGTGATACGCCGAGACCAGCTGCGATAGCCTTAGCATCGTCGTACTTATCTGTTGCGTTTGCGAATGAAGCGTCATCCCAATCTGCTGCGTCGAGAGCCTCATATCTTGAGATAGCTGCGTTAAGAGCTGAGTAGTCAGCCTTAACTTCTGATGCTGCGATAGCCTCTTCAAGGTATGTAACAGCATTGTCGATTACAGTCTGATCGTTTGATTCAAGAGCTGCTTCACCATCTGCGATTGCATCTGCAAGCAATGCAGCTGATGTATCTGTGAGGTCGTCGTTAAGACGATCTTTTGCTTCAGCAAGCTTCTCTTCAAGAGCTGCTGTGTCTACTGATGCTTCGCCGGGAACCTTGATTGTAAGAGTAGCTTCTGAAAGATCGAAGTACTGGTTGTCGTCACCGTACTGCATGTTCGGGTAGTTCTGTGCCTGTGTATCGATATCGCCTGTAACTTCGCTTTCGCCGTCACAGATACCAACTTCAGCAAGTCTCAATGAGCCGCCCTTCTTAGCTGTACGCTGCTCAAGACCTTCAGGAATCATAACTGTGTAAGTTGAACCAGGAGCTGCATCTGCAGGAACCTTAACAGGCATCATAAGGAGATGAGTTGAATCATCTTCCCAAATAGTTGTAAAACCAATGTCTGCTGTAGCAAGGTTGTAGATACGGTTCCACTTCCACTCTGACTGATCGAGAAGTTCTTCACCTGCATCTGTTGTCGGCCAGTTCTCACTTACGAGATACTTAGCTGAATCAGACTGGAGTGACCAAGCGTTCTGAGCAGAGTTAGTGGTGCCGTGCTCAGCAACCCACTCGTGGTCCTTGTTCCACAAGTGAACTTTTCTAAGGTTATTACCTGTGATTGTTTCGCCTCTCTGTGTATTGTAGTCTTCAGCAGCGTCAATGAGTCCTGCTGAATAGAAGAGGTTTGTCTGGAAAGAGTGAACATAGTAGTTGTTTGTTACATACAATTTAACAAAAACTACTTCACCGGGCTGTGCTTCAACAACACCTGCAGGATCACTTTCGTCACCTGTCTCTGTCATTTTAACAGCATTCTTTCCTGTCCATTTAAGCGTACCTGCAGTACCTGTAAGCCAGATTTTAACCTGGTACTCAGCTGTATCGGGGTTACCGTTAGCTGATGCTGCAACTACGAAAGCGCCGAGTGCGATTGCAACTGCAAGTACAACACTCAAAACTTTTTTTGCGAGTTTCATTTGAATAATCCTCCTTAAAATATTTCCAAATAATCAATCTTTAGAATTGATTAATATGGGTTTCTCTGGTCGATGACCGTTGCTGCACCGACGATAGAAAGGTAAATCGGGAAATCCAGACCATCTACCATACCGTCATTTGTAAGGTCACCGGCATAGATGATTGTCGGGTCATCACAGACCTCACTTGCTGCAACGTATGAAACGATAAACGGCAAGTCATAACCATCACTGTAAGCATCACCGTTAACGTCACCGAAGATGATAATTGTGTAGCTCTTTACGGGAACAGCGTCAATGTTAAGAGTAACAGTTGCACCTGTACCGTAGCCACCCTCATCATTAATAGTAGTAGGTTTTGAACGGATAACTGCCTTACCTGTTGCTTTTACGTATTCCTTGATTTCGGCATTGCTTGAAAGACCGAGAGGTAAACCGTAAATGCGACGATTCTCTTCATCAATAACTGCAGGTGTGCCATAGTCCTCATTGGGAATCAATGAAACCTGCTCACCGACTACCATTGCATTTGCAGGAACAAATGTCATGGAGCATGTTGATGCATCGAGATAATAGAAAGATGTTGCGTCTGCAGGATTTTCAATAGCCTGATAGTAAAAAAGGTCTGACTCTTCAGGGATGAAGATTGTGCCTGTCTTACCAACCGCAGATGACTTTGTTCTGAGCTCAAATGTGAATGCGAGCTCGCCTTCCTCGTTATTGATGTGACCTACTTCACCGTTTGAAACGGAAGCTGTCCACTGAACGAGAATACAACCGAATGCTGAGGGATCATAAGCCTCAGGGATAAACTGTTCGGTATCAGATGTGTTTGAGTTGATTGTACCTGATGAAGCACAGGTATTGTAACCAACAAGACCGATGATTGTGGGAACCTCATAAACTGAGCTATCGAACAAGATCGGGAAACGGAATGACGGAACATTGTAGTTACAAGAAATTGTAACGCGAACCTGAACAGCTGTTTCAGCCTCGTAAGTTTCGTTATCCGTTGTGATTGTTACTGTCATTGCTTCTGTTCCCGTCGGAGTACCCTTAGCTGAAGCGCTGATTGCAAAGAGGGAACAAGCAAGAGTTACAGCAAGAAGAATAGCAAGAATTCTTTTAGAAATTTTCACTTTTTATTCCTCCTGTCATAGTTTACTGATATACGGCATAGAGCTGACCTCTCGCCGTTTTTTCCGACAGAGGCTTTCGCCTCCGCCGGAAAATGATTTAATTTAAAATTAGCCAATGATGACTTCTCTTGCGATTGAATCCGCAACTGCAGATGCAGCTGTGATTGAAACGAAGAACGGGTAGTCAGATGAGTCAGCCATGTTGTCAAGGTTAACGTCAACTGCTACTGACTGAATTGAATCAGGAACAAGTACTGCAGCGTTAATCAACTGAGCAACGTTCATATCACTGGAGTCAACAAATGTATCACCGTTTGCGTCACCGTAAACTGCGATAGTGTATTCAGCAACAACTTCATCTGTCTCTGAATTCTTAACAGTTACAATTGCGCCTGTTGAGAAGTATCCCTGATCGTTGTATGCGATGTCAACATAGCAGCCTTCGCATGCGAAGTACTCTTCAGGCTCAAATTCGCCGTCGTTTGCGTTACCGATACCTGAAATGATCTTTGTTCCGTCTTCAGCCTCAATAACAACGAGTTCTGCCTCTGTGCCTGACGGGTTAACAAGCTCAAATGTGGGCTCGTCACCAGGAACGATCGGATCGTCGCCGCCCTCTGAAGGAGCAACGAGTCTCTTCTCAGCCTCGAGAAGTTCACGGTAAGCTGTCTTAACCTTTGTTGCGTTAGCATCATCTTCGTTAGCTGTTGCTGTAGCGAAGTTAAGAGCTGTTACATAGTTATCCCATGACTCTGCATCGTATTCTGAAGAATCACCGATTTCACGAGTCGGGTTAGCGAGCTCAGCTTCAAGGTGTGACTTGTAAGCAGGAGCATCAAGAAGTCTGCCGAAGTAGAGTGAGAATCTGTGCTCGTTGTAAGCCTTATCAAGCTCGTTAACAACTTCAACATTACCCTCTTCGTCAGGAATTGTAGCTGCGTCGATCATACCTTCGAGTGTTCTCAACTCATCACGGAAGTTGTAGTATGTATACGGTACATAGTCTGAAACACCGTGGTGGATGTATTCAGGATCGTAGTACGGAAGGTCTTCCGGATTTGAGGGGTAGCAAGCTTCGATAAGTGCGATTGAAGAATCAACACCAGCTGAAAGAGTCTGTGCATCGAGCTCTTCGATAGCTGCCTTAAGGTTGTTGTATGCAGGCTCATAGTATGAGAACTTACCTGCCGGTGTTGCGAAGTTTGTATTAACGAAGCAGCTGTAAACTGCCTTAGCAGCCTCTTCCATTGCCTTGTTGTATGCATCCCAAACTGACAAGCCTGAGTATACTGTTGAAGCAGCTGTACCGTAAGCTGACTGCTGACGGTGCTTGCCCATTTCGCTGTCAAGCATTCCGGGAAGGCCGTAATCCTTGTAGCAGAAGATAAGAACACCAGCGTTAGAAACTGTTGTAGAGCCGTTGATCTTTGCACCGATTGTCATCTGAGTTCTCGGGTTACGAGTGAGAGCACCTGTTCTCGAGTTGTAAACCTTACCAGCTTCGATGATTGAATCCCAAACAGCTTCTTTCTCTTCACCTGTAAGAGCATCATACTCTTCAGTTGTTTCGTAAATCTTGATGTTTGCGATACCAGCGTTATCTTCAATCTGCTGCATGATAGTTGTCGGCTCAGAAAGAACATAGAGATAATCAACCTTATCCTTTGTCTGACCGGGGTTCGGGTTGTTACTAACAATCTTGTTCTCTGCATAAGGAACAGCAGTTGCCGGAGAAGCATTTGTGTTCTTTACTGTGATAACGAGATCTGTAAGATCGCCCATACCGCTAGCATAGAGGTAACGAGGACCGTCAACGATTGAGAAGCCGCCTACAGCTGTTGATGTAAGAGCTGTTGTATCGTCAGCCTTCTCGTTGTATGCGAAGTATGAGTACATTGTCTCTGTGATAGGCTCATCTGTAAGCGGTGAACCATCCTCAGTAAGAACGTCATAAGTGATTGTTACAACGAACGGTGTTGAAGCCTTAACAGAACCTTTGAATGTAAATTCAGCTGTCTGACCACCGGCAATCTTATCAGTTTCCATTATAACTTCCATACCTGAGATGTTTGTTGTTACTGACTTGATGTCGTATGTGTAAAGCTTATCCTGATGGAATACACCGTTAGCATCTGTGTAACCTGTGTTGATACCTGTTGAACCGTTACGAACCATAAGCTTGATTAAAACGGAACCAGCAGTTCTGATTGAATTACCGTCGATGTTAGCGTCTGACGGGTCCCAAGTAAGTTCGGGGAATTCGAATTCCTGGTCGTTTGTAAGATTAAGGATGTTACATACAACAGGAAGGATAGCCTGTGCAAGATTCTTTCTGTAGTTCCAGAGAGCATCGAAGATAGCTTTTACTGTACCTGCGAGAGCCTGATTTGTAACAAGTGCGTCAATTGTTGTAGCAGACTTAAAAGCATTCGGGAAGATAATGTTAATAACTCTGGATACAAGATTGATGATTACCTGCTTCGGAGTCTTCTGAAGTTCTGAATCTGAACGATACTCGAACATCTCAAAGAGTGCGTCGAAATCAAGTGTTGCAATTGTGTCAATGAGATTGAAGAGGAATGTCTTAATATCTTCGTTTGCAGAAGCGGGAAGCCAGTTAGCAGGAATGATTGAGAAAATAATTGTGTTGAGTGTTTCCCAACCTGAAGCGCCGTCTTTGAATTTGATACCGTTGAGAACGCCTGAGTAATTATCAATAGCGTAGTCAGCAGCCTTCTTGAGCTGAGCGTCAACGCCGTCCATATCGTAAACATACTCAAGACCCATATCAATCTCTGAGCTTACCGAAGAGATAGCATAGTTGATACCCATGATAACAAGAGAGTCTGTATCGTTCGGGTCAAGGTCTGAGAAGTCAAGCTCAGGAACGTCTGTTGCAAGAACCTGCTGGAGAGCATAGAATGCAAACTCAGGAAGTGTTGATGCTTCAGGAACGTACATACCGTAAGCTGAGCTGTTAACGATAGCGCGAGCTGCGTAGATAACAAGTTCTTCAGCTGTCATAGCTTCGAGCTCTTCGGGAGTAGCCATCTCGATGTAATCAGCGAAGAGTTCGTCACCTGCATTGATAAGGAGTTCCTTAGCAATTTTTACAAGGTTCGGCTTGAACTGTGTCTCGTCACCAGCCTGCCATACGAATACTTCAGGGCTGATGAGTTCGTCAAGGATTGACTTAACAACATTGTTGATCTGAGATACCAATGTAGCTGATGTGAACTCATAGGGTTCTATAACATAGTCAACATTGAGAAGCTCTGCATACTCGTTAAGACCTGAACGATCTTCTGTTTCCTCACCGGTCTCTTCGTCTGTTATGTAAACAATACCGCAGAGTTCCTGGATAGTTCTCTTGAGACCGCTGTTGAGAAGCGGAACGAGAAGCTCGTTGTAAAGAACCTTGATAACTTCATCAAGGAATGTGTACATTGTGCCTGTTGAGATGTTTGTCTTGCCCTTGAGAGCAGGAACAAGAGGCTCAACGAACTCACCGTCTTCATCTGTGAAGCCGTCTGTAACGTACTTGTCGATGAGAGTCTGAGCCATAGCGTCAACAGAAGAACCAGCTACCTGAGCATCTGTGCCTTCAACGCCGTAAGCAAACTCATAAAGGAGACCCTT
>JAZROM010000118.1:0-6829 GCA_045648745.1 Acutalibacteraceae bacterium
AGAAAAGGATCTTCTTCATATTTTCTCCTTTGATAAGAGAAGCAACTATCATTGATACCAGACCAAAAAAACTCAATATAAAAGATATTAACTGCATTATAATCACCTGTTTTAAACAAATCAGAACGGAAGTTTTTTACCTTGTTTCTGCCATTCTTTAAATTCTGCCGTAGCACAGAAAATAACATCACCCGAAGAATTTATTGCTGTTTCAAGAGAGTCCTGCACAACACCAATTATAAATCCAACCGCAACTACCTGCATAGCAACATCCTGTCCGACACCCAGAAGTGAGCAAGCCATAGGAATAAGAAGCAATGAACCGCCTGCTACACCTGAAGCACCGCAAGCACCGAGAGTGGCAACGAAACTAAGAATAATAGCAATAACAATATTCACATTAATCCCCTGAGAAAAAGCTGCTGCAAGTGACATAACAGTAATGGTGATCGCTGCACCATCCATATTGATAGTTGCACCTAAAGGGATAGCTACACTGTAATATTCACGATCAAGTCCGAGCTTCTCACACAGCGACATATTAACCGGAATATTGGCAGCCGAGCTTCTTGTAAAAAAGGCAGTGAGACCCGACTCTTTGAAACATCTGAATACAAGCGGATACGGATTTTTCTTAAGAAAAATCGCAACAACAAGAGGATCAACAATCAAAGCAACAGCAAGCATACATCCAACAAGCAAAGCAAGTATCTTTCCGTAATCTGTAAAAATTTCAAGACCATACTCACTTACCGAGTTGTAAACCAGACCCAAAATACCAAACGGTGCAAGCTGAATTACCCAAGCTACAGTTTTAGAAACGGCATTTGAAATATCATTCAAAACTGATTTTGTATTTTCACCGGCAACAGTACGTAAAGCAAGACCAAGAATTACAGACCAAGTGAGGATTCCGACATAATTCCCCTCAATCAAAGCCTTAACAGGATTCATAACCATATTACCGATGAGAACTTTGAAAACTTCAGAAAGACCTGAAGGAGCCGCTTGTTCAATTGTTGCAGACAAAGGAATGGTTACTTTGAAAATATAACTACCGATAACTGCTACAACTGCAGCAAGGAAAGTGCTGAGCATATATAGAATGATAACTGTTCTGAAACGTTTACCAAGACCTGCTCCTGCACCTGAAAGTGAAGAAACAACAAGAACAAAAACAAGGACAGGCGCCATTGCTTTTAACGCTCCTACAAACACATCACCCAAAATTGTGACAAATGAAGCCTGTGGGAGCCAAAGACCTGTACAAACACCGATTATGAGTCCAATTGCAATACGTAATATTAGTGGACTTTTTGAATAAGCGGAAAATATCGTTTTCATAAATCCTCCAAAAATTTATTAATTCAAACATTCAATCGTATAACACATCATACCAGCTATGTGTTTAAAGCATAGTACTCTTAATAAAGTGCAGAATTTAATTAAAATTATTTACTACATTTTCTTTCTGGGATAAAAAATATAAAAATCAAAGAACTTACAAGTAAAAGCATCGGATAAAACATGTTTTTTATTATATCAAAAGAAGAAAGCTCATACCCTAAAGTATTAACAACCGAGAGTGCAACAAGAATCTGAGCACCATAAGGTAAAAATCCCTGAACTATACAAGAAAAAGTATCAAGAATTGAAGCTACCTTTCTATTCGAGATGTCAAAATCTTTCGACATTTCCGAAGCTATAGGGTTGGCCATAACAATTGCTACAGTATTGTTAGCCGTTGCAACGTCCATAAGACCTACAAGGATACCGATTCCGAACTGACCGCTCTTATTACCTTTAAATACTTTACGAATACCGTTCAGCAAAGCATCAAAGCCACCGTTGTATTTAATTAAAGCTCCAAGAGCAGCAACAAGAACAGCAACCATTGAAGTCTCAAACATTCCGCTTGCACCCGTTCCCATACCAGAAATCAATGATGCAAAATCAACAGAACCAGTCAAAAGCATAATAATACTGCCTGATATGATACCAATTAACAAAGTTAAAAATACATTAATTCCGACAATTCCGCTTAAAAGAACCAATACATAAGGAATAATCTGAACAAGATCATATTCTTTCATAATACCACCTGAAATATCTTCACCAAGTGACATAACGTAGATAATTACAAGAGTTATTATCGCTGCAGGCACAACTACAGCAAGATTCGTTCTGAATTTATCCTTCATTTTGCATCCCTGACCGTTACAAGCAGCAATCGTTGTGTCAGAAATAAACGAAAGATTGTCACCAAACATAGATCCGCCGACAACGGTACCAACGCAAAGGGCAAGAGAAAACCCTGAACCTTCCGAAATGGCAACAGCTATCGGTGTTATAAGAGTGATTGTGCCTACTGAAGTACCCATAGCAGTTGATACAAAAGCACTGATAACAAAAAGTACAACAACCGCAAATCGTGGCGGAGTCACCGAAAGCATAAAGTATGCAACACTCTCAGCTGAACTTCTTCCGACAACTCCGACAAAAATTCCTGCAAGTAAAAAAATCAAAAGCATAGTAACAATATTCTTGTCACCAACACCCTGACCCATTATTTCAAACTTTTTATCAAGAGAAACCTCACGTGTTTGCAGAACACCGACAAACAGTGCAATTAAAAAAGCAACAACGACAGGAACATTATAAAAGCCCATAGGAATTTTCATTACATATTCAAATATAATTCCAAGTGCAAGATAAAGCACCACGAAAACACCAATAGGCAGCAAAGCAATTGCATTAGACCTTTTCATATTAATTCACACTTTCAAATTATTAACTGAAAAATTATACCATAATACGAATATAAACACAATAACTATTTTTTTACAGTGAGTTTTACAAAAAACAATCATATATTTCGATTAATTAGTCAATTGATTTATACAGTTATAAATGTTATAATAATTATTATAATTTTTCGTGGGTGATTATATGAACGGTATCCCTGCAATTTTCCTTTCCGCACTGACAGCTTACGGAGCAATTGTTTCCCTGTTTATTCACCCTCAGGCGCCTCCGGATACAAGTGAATTCATACCGGTTTCACGCTTTATCATCACTAGTGATTCACATATTACAACAATCGGTGATGTGCAAACAACCAGACTAAAAAAATGATCAAAATGGGATATCAGATTGCCGAGAAAAACAATGAGTACAATAAACTTGACGCAGTACTCATTGCCGGTGATGTAACTGATATGGGAACTAAAATCGCATTCGGAAGCATCAAGGCGGCTACTCTTCCCGTCCTTAAAGGAGATACTCAATTTTTAGCTACAATTTCCACTTCGCACGACGACCGTTCAATCGGTAAATCTTCACTTGAACTTTATGAAAATATAATGGGACAAGAAACCGACTTTCATAGAGTTATAAACGGGTTCCACTTCATTGGTATTTCTGCTTCAAAAATTGAAGGAGAGCACTATAGCGATTACCAGAAAGAATGGCTGATTGAAGAATTGAACAAAGCGGTTGCAGACGGCCAAAACAAACCGATCTTTGTAATACAACACGAACATATTTCAAACACGGTTTACGGCAGTTCAGATTTTGAAGGTTGGGGTATTCCCGATTTTGCAGAAATCCTTAAAAACTACCCACAGGTCATTGATTTTTCCGGACATTCCCATTATCCGAACAATGATCCACGTTCGATATGGCAAGGCGAATACACTGCAATCGGCACCGGTGGTCTTTATTATGCAGAGGTAACAGTTGACGATATAAAGACAGTTCATCCCAAAGGATACAGATTCGCATCTACATTCTGGGTTGTCGAGGTCGATGCAGATAACAGAATACGTCTTCGTTCAGTTGATCTTAATTCACAAGAATACCTTTGTGAATACATCTTAGAAAGTCCTTTCGAGAGATCTTATACAACGGATCTGCAAAAAGAACGTTCAAAAGCTCCTGTTTTTGATGAGAACACAAAGATAAAAATCAGAAGCAAAAAGATCGTTTTTGATGCTGCACAATCAACCGACGGTATGCCGATATTCATATATCGTGCTTATGCAGTTGATTCTCTGGGTAACCGAATCCAGGTTGGAAAAACTGTATCCAAATATTTCAGAGCTGATGTTCCGGATTCTGTTACAATTCAGCTTGAGAATATTCCTGAAGGCGAATACAAACTCGAAGTAATTGCCGAAAACTGCTACGGTATACAATCGGAACCGCTTACAGCGTAATTCCGAGTTGAAATACAACACAATCAAAGGAGAGTGCAACAAATGAAAAAAATAGTCAAAAAGGTGATTGCAATGGCTCTTTGCTTATCAGTTTTAGCATCAATGGGAGCGTTGGGCGCTTCTGCCGCAACAGAAACTGACTGTAAAGGCAACTGTAAACATTCGCCGGTAATTGTCCTTCCCGGCATCAATCATTCACCAACTTATCTTTACGACGAAAACGATGAACCCGTTACTTATAACGATAAGCATCTTGGCGGAACGCTGCTCATCCTTAACGAAGCAGCACTTACAACAACCGCGATTGTCAAAGCAATCGCAAGCGTACTTGCAACAATAGGCTTCCAGACGAATGTCGGACTTGATAAAGTAGCATACAATCTTGTTTCAGAGATTTTCAAGTATCAGAGATGTGACGAAAACGGCGACCATGTCGAAAACCTTAAAACACAGAGATGGAATCATTCACTCGAATTTATGACACAGGACGATCTTGACTGGACATACAGAATGGTACCGATGAAACCGCTTGTTGATGAAATCGGTGAGGATCACGTTTACTTCTTCACATTCAACCTTGTAGGCGACCCAATGAATTCAGCCGATGAACTCAAAGAATATGTTGAAATGGTCAAAGAACAGACCGGACACGATAAAGTTTCATTCTTACCCGTCAGCCTTGGTGGCACAATCCTTACAGCTTACCTTGAGAAGTACGGCCACGAAGACCTTGATCAGATTGTTAATGCCGTTGCTTGTCTTGACGGTACTGACATCGTCGCAGACTTCATGGCAAGAGAATGGCGTCTTGATGATGAATATCTCTACCATCAGTTCATTTCTCAGATTTTTGTTGAATCAGAAGGTAAACCGACACTCGGATATCTCATCAACACTCTTCTTCATATCGTTCCCCGTGCAGGTGTTGACGCACTTCTTTCAGGTGCTATGAGTGCAATCCTTGACACGCTTATGCTTAACTGTCCTCAATTCTGGGCAATGCTTCCTTCATACAGATACGAAGAACTTGCTGACAGATATCTTGCTGACAAGCCTGTACTTCGTGAAAGAACTGACAGCTTCCAGCAAGCAAGACTCAATCTCAAGCAGAATCTTCTTGATGCCGTTGCAGACGGAGTCAGAGTTAACTCAATCGCAGGTGCAAACCTTGATTTCGGTGAACAGATGTACACATATTTCAACATCGTTGCCTCAGCTGAAAAAGTCAATTCCGACGGTATTGTAAACCTTACATCAACAACACTCGGAGCTACAGGTGCCGCACATGATCAGACTCTTGCAGATGTTGAATATAATAAGAATACATATTGTAACAACCCTGAGCATAACCATATTTCACCCGACAATATGGTTGATACATCAACTGCAATTCTTCCCGAAAACACCTGGATTTTCCTTGATCAGCATCATGAGGTCGGTTACAACGATGTTGTACTTAATCTCGCTAAGGCAATCTTCCTTGGTGAAGTTACAGATATACATTCAGATCCCGAAAATTATCCGCAGTATAACTATCCTTGCTATACTCAGAGTCTGCGACGCTGGAAACTCCCAGATGCGAAAAGAGTTGACCAGTCAACACTCAGTGAAGAAGACAAGGCTGAGCTTAATGCAGCAATCGCAGAAGCTGAGGCAGTTCTCAAAATGACAATTGCAGATCAGGAAAGAGTAGAAGCTGCTGAAAACAGACTTATTGCAATTCTTCACAAGGTCGGCGCAGAAGGTTATGAAAATATCGAATCTGATGAGCCGTCAGCACTTGATCCTGTCTTCCAGAGTATCACTTATGCAATGAGTAAAGGTACACTCTTCCTCCTCGGAGGAGGCAGTCTTGTGGACAGAATCCTCTGGCCTGCAAGAACATTAATCAACCTGATTTTCGGCAAATAAAATCACATACGCAAATTAAGAGTGAATGTCTATGACATTCCCTCTTAATTTTTCATGTTTATTTAAAATCAGGTTTTAAATTTATTCAGACCACGAGCTGTCCATAAAACGGGTTTGTCTGTGAGGAAAAGCTCTGAAAAAATCATCTGCGGTTCCATTAATCTCAACACCGTCAATGTAAACAGCAGTCTGAGCTGTATGACCTTCTCCGACAAGAATAAGACGTGCGGCCGCAGGAGCAGTAAGAGAAATATCAAAATCACCATCAATTCTGCGTTTAACGGTCACCGTGCCATTCTCATATTCAACATCAAAAATAGCATTGTTCTGTTCAAGGTCATCATAACATCTGAGACTGAACTTACCATACTCAGCCGGATAAGTATTGCACGCAAGAAGTTTCTGCATATTATAAATTCTTGCAGCAACACCTGTATCGTGTTCATACACAACACCATCAATCCTATCGGTAAGACAAGCAAATGCCGAACCCGGATACTGCTTACGGACAATAAGATTTTTTACAATACCGTCGTAACCACGCAAAAATCCGACAAGCCCATTTAGAGCTTCGGGTGTCAAAACAAACAGTTCTTCTACCACAAGACTTTCCGGACGTTTTACTTTGAAACGAACATATCCGTCAGCATTACCTGACTGATCTTTATGAATATAAGTATAATCCGCACTTTCCAACGGAG